>NZ_SZWV01000046.1:5502-7501 GCF_005280945.1 Citrobacter sp. wls718 | reverse complement strand
CGGATGGCGATGCCTACGCCATCCGGTATTGTCATACGTTAGCTCGGATCGACTGGCACCACGTTCTCACTTGGGTAACATCCCAGTACCTTCATCGAACGCGTAATTTCACCCAACTCCTTCAATGCTTTTTGCATTTCCGGCGATTCCAGGTTGGCCTGGATATCGAGATAAAACATCTCTTCCCACGGATTACCGTGAATCGGGCGCGATTCCAGCTTGGTCATAATCAGATTATGGTTGCGTAGCACCAGCAGCGCTTCAACCAGCGCACCCGCCTGTTGCCCTGTCGCTATCAACAGCGTGGTTTTCGCCGGAACCTGGTCGGAAACATTAATAGCCTTGCGTGCTAGCACGACAAAACGGGTAATGTTTTGCGTCTGATTCGCTTCAATATGTTCAAGTACCTGCAGACCGTGCAGCACGCCACCGGCTTCGCTGCCCAAGGCTGCCACGTGCGGTGAGTTCGCCTGGGCAACCTTTTCCATTGCTGCCGAGGTGCTTTCGGTATATTCGATTTTCCAGTGCGGATAACGATTGAGGAATTTGCTGCATTGCTGGAACGGTTGCGGATGGCTATACACGGTTTCGATGCTATTCAGGTCCGTAGTACCGGAAACCAGCACGCAGTGGTCGATAATAATGGTCATCTCGCCGACGATGGAGAGGCTGGTGTGCTGCAGCAAGTCGTAAACATCGTTGATCGCGCCAGAGCTGGTGTTCTCAATCGGCACGACCGCGTAGTCCGCCTGTCCGGTTTCGACCTGATTAAAGATATCGGCAAACTTGGCGCAACCGCTTTCAATAAATTGCTCAAAATGGCGAGCGGCATACTGACGCGCAGCGAGGTGCGAATACGAACCTTTTGGCCCCAGAAACGCGACGCGTGCGGAGTGCGGATTGATTTTATTCAGATGCTGCTGCAGGAGCGCCTGCTGGGTGAGAACGGAATCTTCAATAATGAGCTGGAACAGGCGTGTGATGTAGTGGGCATCGAGGTGATGCACTTTACCCAACTGGATCAGTCGGTCCAGCAAATCGCGCTCGCGGTCAATATCGCGCACCGGACGATGAGAAAGCAGTTTTGCTTTACCGACTTCGACGGCCAGACCACGACGCTCAGCCAGCAGGGCCAGTAATTTTTCATCCAGCGAGCTTATCTTATCGCGCAGCGCCAGTAATGGGTTTTCCGGTGTCATAGTGTTGCCTTTTTTATTATCAATAAAAAAGGCCCCCCGTTGTGGGAGGCCTTATTGTTCGTCTTCGCATTATTTATCACACGACGAAACGCCTCCCATTCAGGGGAAGGTAAAAAAGAATGCGAAGAAGAACGGAATAAGTTTCATGTCAATTTCCTTTGGCTACGTCAGTTAAAGTACCTGTACTGTTTTCACCCTGTCAACAAAAAACGCGCCCGAAGGCGCGTTGGCGATACACTCAATGTAAGGGACTACTCTTCTTCTGCTTCGACGAAGTTGGCGTCTTTTACTGAAGTTGTTGCACGACGGGCTTCGCCTTTGTGCTGCACTTTATTGAGCTGCCGTTCCAGCTTGTTGATCAAATCGTTAATAGCGGTGTACATATCTTCGTGCTTAGCGCTGGCAACCAAATGTCCGTTCGGTGTATTGATGGTGGCGTCAGCAGTGAAACCCTGTGGCTCCTTGGACAGAATGATATGTGGATTAATCAGATGAGTTTGCCATTTTTCAAGTTTGGCGAGACGGTCTGCGACATGCTGGCGAATTGCCGGAGTAATTTCCATTTGTTTACTGGTAATGTTCATTGTCATAAATTTTACCTCTTGTCTTTCCCGTCTTGGTGATTCCAGCATACCTTTCCTAATGTCAAAATGTGTGATCTAAATCACATTATTTTGTCGCTTTTTGTCAAGAAAACCTTTTTGTGAGGCACCGCAGGAACAGGCGATCTTTTACTTGAGGAATACCTGAAAGCAGGCCATATTTGATAGGATGCGTTGCAGCTAAACCGCTTCAGTTAC
>NZ_SZWV01000046.1:0-5419 GCF_005280945.1 Citrobacter sp. wls718 | reverse complement strand
GGTATTACTGCTGTTGGCGGCAATAATTTTCGCCACTTTTTCGGCCTGTGCAGTCATCTGCATCTGGCGATAGGCGTTTTCCATCAGCGGTAAGGCATCACGTGTTGCCTGGGTATCCGGGAAGTCACGCAGCATACCTTCTACGCGGTTCACCACAGCAACCCACGCGCCGCGTGCGGTGTAGTACTCAGCAACGGAGTACTCATATTTCGCCAGGCGATCTTTCAGGAATACCAGGCGCTTGGTGGCGTCCGTTGTGTACTGGCTATTCGGGTAGCCACGTACCAGTTTGGAAAAGTCATTAAACGCAGCTCGGGCGTGCTGTGGATCGCGATCGCTGCGATCAACACCAAAGAATCCTTGCAGTGCGCTATCATCCAACGCCATATTGGTCAGGCCACGCATATACATGACATAATCAATGTTAGGGTGTGTCGGGTTCAGACGGATAAAACGATCGATGGCGGCCTGAGCGAGCGGCAGATCGGCATTTTTGTAGTAGGCGTAGATGAGATCTAATTGCACCTGCTGAGAATAAGGTCCAAATGGATAGCGATTATCCAACGCTTCCAATTGCGTTATTGCCTGTTTCCAGTTACCGTCCTGCAGCTTTTGCTGAGCAGTCGCGTAGATTTCATTTGGTGGGTTATCGGGCACCTCTTCCTTTGAACCAGAGCAACCCGCCAAAAACAGGCTCAACGTGGCTGCTGCCACCAGGTATTTCATGCGCGTCATGACGTTTTGACTTTCCTCAAAATGTTTTACGGGAGATTCTCTGTTCCTGCTCCCGGTTAAGACCAGCTACAATAGCACACTATATTAAACGGCAAAGCCGTAAAACCCAACGTTAAACGAAGAAGCAGTTTATGGCACAACGAGTAGAACTCACCGCAACAGTCTCCGATAATCAGCTCGGTCAACGCTTAGATCAGGCTTTGGCCGAATTGTTCCCTGATTATTCGCGTTCTCGCATAAAAGAATGGATCCTCGATCAGCGCGTGCTGGTAAACGGGAATCTTTGCGATAAACCGAAAGAAAAAGTTTTGGGTGGAGAACGTGTCTCCATCAATGCTGAAATTGACGAAGAAATTCGTTTTGAAGCGCAAGATATCCCGCTAGATATCGTTTATGAAGATGACGATATTCTGGTCATCAACAAACCACGTGATTTCGTGGTACATCCGGGCGCCGGTAATCCTGATGGCACGGTATTGAATGCGTTACTGCATTACTACCCGCCGATTGCGGATGTTCCTCGTGCAGGTATCGTGCACCGTCTGGATAAGGACACCACCGGATTAATGGTGGTAGCAAAAACGGTTCCGGCGCAAACGCGTTTGGTCGAGTCGCTACAGCTGCGTGAAATTACGCGTGAGTACGAAGCCGTAGCGATTGGTCATATGACAGCCGGTGGCACTGTAGAAGAGCCTATCAGCCGTCATCCCACCAAACGTACGCATATGTCCGTGCATCCTATGGGGAAACCTGCGGTGACGCATTACCGCATTATGGAGCACTTCCGTGTACACACGCGCCTTAGGCTGCGTCTGGAAACCGGACGTACGCACCAGATCCGTGTGCACATGGCGCATATTACCCATCCGCTGGTGGGCGACCAGGTCTACGGCGGACGTCCACGTCCACCGAAAGGCGCGTCGGATGAATTTATTTCTACGCTGCGTAAGTTCGACCGCCAGGCGCTGCATGCCACCATGCTGCGCTTGTATCACCCAATCACAGGTATCGAAATGGAATGGCATGCGCCAATTCCTCAAGATATGGTTGATCTGATTGCCGTGATGCGTGCCGATTTCGAAGAGCATAAGGATGATGTGGCCTGGCTATGAGTAAGCTAATTGTCCCGCAGTGGCCGCTGCCGCAAGGCGTCGCGGCCTGTAGTTCTACCCGTATTGGTGGCGTCAGTTTGCCGCCGTACGATTCGCTGAATCTGGGGGCCCATTGCGGCGATAACCTGGAACATGTTGAAGAGAACCGCAAACGACTCTTTGCTGCGGGCAATCTGCCTTCAAAACCGGTCTGGCTCGAACAGGTGCACGGTAAAGAGGTTCTGAAACTTACCGGCGAGCCTTATTCTTCTAAGCGTGCGGATGCGTCCTACAGCAATACGCCGGGCACCGTGTGTGCAGTGATGACGGCAGACTGTTTGCCCGTGTTATTTTGTAATCGTGCTGGCACGGAAGTCGCGGCGGCTCATGCGGGCTGGCGCGGGTTATGTGCAGGCGTGCTTGAAGAGACCGTTGCGTGTTTTGCTGATAAACCCGAAAACATTATTGCCTGGTTAGGCCCGGCAATTGGTCCCCGTGCATTTGAAGTGGGGCCTGAAGTGCGTGACGCGTTTATGGTCAAAGATCCACAAGCAGACAGCGCATTTGTGCCACGTGGTGAAAAGTACCTGGCAGATATTTATCAGCTTGCTCGCCAGCGTCTGGCACATGTTGGGGTTGAGAACCTCTACGGCGGTGACCGCTGTACGTTCAGCGAAAGTGAGACTTTCTTCTCTTATCGTCGCGACAAAACCACCGGTCGTATGGCAAGTTTTATTTGGCTGATATAACCTAAAGAATCAAGACGATCCGGTACGCGTAATTTTCTTTTCACATAATTCAGGTCATTCACCTTGAATAATTGAGGGATGACCTCATTTAATCTCCAGTAGCAATTTTGACCTGTTATGGGAGGAGTTATGCGTCTGGATCGTCTTACTAATAAATTCCAGCTTGCACTCGCCGATGCCCAGTCACTCGCACTGGGGCACGACAACCAGTTTATCGAACCACTTCATCTAATGAGCGCCCTGCTTAATCAGGAAGGGGGATCGGTCCGTCCTTTGTTAACGTCTGCTGGCATTAACGCCGGCCAGTTACGCACAGCCATTGATCAGGCATTGAGCCGCTTACCGCAGGTAGAAGGCACCGGCGGTGATGTGCAGCCTTCTCAGGAGCTGGTGCGTGTACTGAATCTTTGCGACAAGCTGGCGCAAAAACGTGGGGACAATTTTATTTCGTCGGAACTGTTCGTTTTGGCGGCGCTTGAGTCACGCGGTACGCTGACCGATTTATTAAAATCAGCGGGGGCGACGACCGCTAATATCACTCAGGCAATTGAACAGATGCGTGGAGGTGAAAGCGTGAACGACCAAGGGGCTGAAGACCAACGTCAGGCCTTGAAAAAATACACCGTCGACCTGACGGAACGTGCCGAGCAGGGTAAGCTCGATCCGGTTATCGGTCGTGATGAAGAAATTCGTCGCACCATTCAGGTGCTGCAACGCCGTACTAAAAACAATCCGGTATTAATTGGTGAGCCTGGTGTCGGTAAAACGGCCATTGTTGAAGGGCTTGCGCAGCGCATCATTAATGGCGAAGTGCCGGAGGGTTTAAAAGGCCGCCGTGTACTGGCGCTGGATATGGGCGCGCTGGTGGCCGGGGCGAAATATCGCGGTGAATTTGAAGAACGTTTAAAAGGTGTGCTGAACGATCTGTCGAAACAGGAAGGCAATGTCATTCTGTTTATCGATGAGCTGCATACTATGGTTGGCGCAGGTAAAGCCGATGGTGCCATGGATGCCGGGAACATGTTGAAACCGGCACTGGCTCGTGGCGAACTGCACTGTGTAGGGGCTACAACACTTGATGAGTACCGCCAGTACATCGAAAAAGATGCGGCACTGGAACGTCGTTTCCAGAAAGTGTTTGTTGCCGAGCCGAGCGTGGAAGACACCATCGCCATTTTGCGTGGGTTGAAAGAACGCTATGAGCTGCACCACCACGTGCAGATCACTGACCCGGCAATTGTCGCGGCAGCGACGCTATCTCATCGTTACATTGCTGACCGTCAGTTACCGGACAAAGCCATCGATCTTATCGATGAAGCGGCGTCCAGCATTCGTATGCAGATTGACTCCAAGCCGGAAGAACTGGACCGACTCGATCGCCGAATCATCCAGCTCAAACTGGAACAGCAGGCGTTAATGAAAGAGTCTGACGAGGCGAGTAAAAAGCGCCTCGATATGCTTAATGAAGAGCTGGATGACAAAGAGCGTCAGTATTCTGAGCTCGAAGAAGAGTGGAAAGCGGAAAAAGCGTCACTCTCCGGTACGCAGACGATTAAGGCTGAACTGGAGCAGGCGAAAATCGCTATCGAACAGGCTCGTCGGGTGGGTGACCTGGCGCGGATGTCTGAGCTGCAGTACGGCAAAATTCCTGAGCTGGAAAAACAGCTGGAAGCAGCCACTCAGTCTGAAGGCAAAACCATGCGCCTGTTGCGTAATAAAGTGACGGATGCGGAAATCGCCGAAGTACTGGCACGTTGGACGGGGATCCCTGTTGCCCGCATGCTGGAAGGCGAGCGTGAAAAACTGCTGCGTATGGAGCAGGATCTGCATAACCGCGTCATTGGTCAGAACGAAGCGGTGGAAGCGGTATCCAACGCGATTCGCCGTAGCCGTGCAGGGTTGTCCGATCCGAATCGTCCGATCGGTTCGTTCTTGTTCCTTGGGCCAACCGGTGTCGGTAAAACCGAACTGTGTAAAGCGCTGGCTAACTTTATGTTCGACAGCGACGACGCGATGGTTCGTATCGATATGTCTGAGTTTATGGAGAAACACTCTGTCTCTCGTCTGGTCGGTGCGCCCCCGGGATACGTTGGCTATGAAGAGGGCGGTTACTTGACAGAAGCGGTGCGTCGTCGCCCTTATTCCGTCATCCTGCTGGATGAAGTGGAAAAGGCGCATCCGGATGTGTTCAACATTCTGTTGCAGGTGCTGGATGACGGTCGACTGACTGACGGGCAGGGGAGAACGGTCGACTTCCGTAATACGGTGGTCATCATGACTTCTAACTTGGGGTCCGATCTCATTCAGGAACGTTTTGGCGACCTGGACTACGGACACATGAAAGACATGGTGCTGGGCGTGGTCAGCCAAAACTTCCGTCCGGAATTCATTAACCGTATAGATGAAGTTGTTGTCTTCCATCCGTTGGGTGAACAACACATTGCGTCTATTGCCCAGATCCAGCTGCAGCGTCTGTACAAACGTCTGGAAGATCGTGGCTATGAAATCCACATCTCTGACGAGGCGCTTAAACTGCTGAGCGCGAATGGGTACGATCCTGTCTACGGGGCGCGTCCATTGAAACGTGCTATCCAGCAACAGATCGAAAACCCGCTGGCCCAGCAAATCCTGTCGGGTGAGCTGGTTCCTGGCAAAACGATTCGTCTGGAAGTGAATGACGAACGCATTGTGGCAGTGCAGTAAGTCACAAAATACTAAAAACGGGCCCTGCGGGGCTCGTTTTTGTTTAAAAACCAGGCGAAAATAACTTTCCATTACTAGTTTTGATGGAAAAGTAATCGGTTGATAAGTTTTTTGTATTTTCCCCTTGTCAGCCTGAAATAA
>NZ_SZWV01000061.1:30366-38303 GCF_005280945.1 Citrobacter sp. wls718 | reverse complement strand
GGAGCTTACTGAAGTAAGTGACTGAGGTGAGCGGACGCAGCCAACGCAGAGGCAGTTTGAAGGATGAAGTGTATACACTGGGATCGCTGAATTAGAGATCGGCGTCCTTACATTCTTAACACTTTGGAGTTTTAAAATGTCTCTAAGTACTGAAGCTACAGCTAAAATTGTTTCTGAGTTTGGTCGTGATGCAAACGACACCGGTTCTACCGATGTTCAGGTTGCTCTGTTAACTGCACAGATTAACCACCTGCAGGGTCACTTCTCTGAACACAAAAAAGATCACCACAGCCGTCGTGGTCTGCTGCGTATGGTTTCTCAGCGTCGTAAACTGCTCGACTACCTGAAGCGTAAAGATGTTGCACGTTACACTGCGCTGATCGAGCGTCTGGGTCTGCGTCGCTAAGTCTTTCGAGTTTCAGAAAGAGGGGGCCTTCATGGCCCCTTTTTTCCAGCAGATGGCAGCAATTCGCTGGAAACTAATGTATTGTTGCTATGAATGATCTTCCGTCGCAGAGGTTCGCGCGGCTAATGAGAGGCTTTACCCAATACGCGTGGGTTAGGGTTGTCATTAGTCGCGAGGATGCGCAGAAGGTCGGGTATTAACGATGGCGTGTATAAATACGCCGTTAAAAAAAGAGAAAGGATATTATTTTGCTTAATCCGATCGTTCGTAAATTCCAGTACGGCCAACATACCGTAACGCTGGAAACCGGCATGATGGCTCGTCAGGCTACTGCTGCTGTTATGGTTAGCATGGATGACACCGCGGTATTTGTGACCGTTGTTGGTCAGAAAAAGACCAAGCCAGGCCAGGATTTCTTCCCGCTGACCGTTAACTATCAGGAGCGTACCTACGCTGCTGGCCGTATCCCGGGTAGCTTCTTCCGTCGTGAAGGCCGTCCGAGTGAAGGCGAAACCCTGATCGCGCGTCTGATTGACCGCCCGGTTCGTCCGCTGTTCCCGGAAGGTTTCATCAACGAAGTTCAGGTTATTGCGACCGTTGTCTCCGTTAACCCGCAGGTTAACCCAGATATCGTGGCAATGATCGGCGCATCCGCTGCGCTGTCCCTGTCTGGTCTGCCGTTCAACGGCCCGATCGGTTCTGCTCGTGTTGGTTATATCAATGACCAGTATGTACTGAACCCGACTCAAGACGAACTGAAAGAAAGCAAGCTGGACCTGGTTGTTGCCGGTACTGAAGCTGCCGTACTGATGGTTGAATCCGAAGCTGAACTGCTGAGCGAAGACCAGATGCTGGGCGCTGTCGTATTCGGTCACGAACAGCAGCAGATTGTTATCAAAGAAATCAACGAGCTGGTTAAAGTCGCTGGCAAGCCGCGTTGGGACTGGCAGCCAGAAGCTGTCAACGAAGCGCTGAATGCACGCGTTGCCGCGCTGGCAGAAACGCGTTTGAGCGATGCTTACCGTATCACCGACAAACAAGAGCGTTATGCTCAGGTTGACGTGATCAAATCTGAAACCATCGCTCAACTGGTTGCAGAAGACGAAACCCTGGACGCTAACGAACTGGGTGAAATCCTGCACGCTATCGAGAAAAACGTCGTTCGTAGCCGCGTACTGGCAGGCGAGCCGCGCATCGATGGCCGCGAAAAAGACATGATCCGTGGTCTGGACGTGCGTACTGGCGTACTGCCGCGTACTCACGGTTCCGCACTGTTCACCCGTGGCGAAACTCAGGCGCTGGTTACTGCGACCCTGGGCACCACCCGTGATGCGCAGAACCTCGACGAACTGATGGGCGAGCGTACTGACAACTTCCTGTTCCACTACAACTTCCCTCCGTACTGCGTAGGCGAAACCGGTATGGTCGGTTCTCCGAAGCGTCGTGAGATTGGTCACGGCCGTCTGGCGAAACGCGGCGTGCTGGCAGTGATGCCGGAACTGGACAAATTCCCGTACACCGTACGTGTTGTGTCTGAAATCACCGAATCCAACGGTTCTTCTTCCATGGCTTCCGTGTGCGGTGCTTCTCTGGCACTGATGGACGCAGGCGTGCCGATCAAAGCCGCTGTTGCGGGTATCGCGATGGGTCTGGTGAAAGAAGGCGATAACTTTGTGGTTCTGTCTGACATTCTGGGTGACGAAGATCACCTGGGCGACATGGACTTTAAAGTGGCGGGTTCCCGCGATGGTATCTCTGCACTGCAGATGGATATCAAAATCGAAGGTATCACCAAAGAGATCATGCAGGTTGCTCTGAACCAGGCTAAAGGTGCGCGTCTGCACATCCTGGGCGTGATGGAACAGGCGATCAATGCGCCGCGCGGCGACATCTCTCAGTTCGCTCCGCGTATCCACACCATTAAGATCAGCCCGGACAAAATCAAAGACGTTATCGGTAAAGGCGGTTCTGTTATCCGTGCTCTGACCGAAGAAACCGGCACCACCATCGAAATCGAAGATGATGGTACTGTGAAGATCGCGGCGACCGACGGTGAAAAAGCGAAATATGCTATCCGTCGTATCGAAGAGATTACTGCAGAAATCGAAGTTGGCCGTATCTACAATGGTAAAGTGACCCGTATCGTTGACTTTGGCGCATTCGTTGCCATCGGTGGCGGTAAAGAAGGTCTGGTACACATCTCTCAGATCGCTGACAAGCGCGTAGAGAAAGTGACCGATTACCTGCAGATGGGTCAGGAAGTACCGGTTAAAGTTCTGGAAGTTGATCGCCAGGGCCGCGTACGTCTGAGCATTAAAGAAGCAACTGAGCAGTCTCAGCCAGCAGCTGCGCCGGAAGCACCGGCAAGCCTCGGCGAGTAAGGTTGCCATTGCCCTCCGCGTGAGCGGGGGGCCTTTAACCCGGCAGGAAGCCTTGTTAGCAACCGGGGAACAGGACGTTCATTCAATCGTTGTCTTCGGGAGTGGGAAATGAAGCCTTTTTTGCGCTGGTGTTTCGTTGCGACAGCACTCACGCTGGCTGGATGCAGTAATTCCGCCTGGCGTAAGAGTGAAGTCCTCGCAGTACCACTGCAACCGACTTTACAGCAGGAAGTGATTCTGGCACGTATGGAACAAATTCTTGCCAGTCGGGCTTTAACCGATGACGAACGCGCACAGCTTTTATATGAGCGCGGAGTGTTGTATGATAGTCTCGGTCTGAGGGCACTAGCGCGAAATGATTTTTCACAAGCGTTGGCAATCCGACCAGATATGCCTGAAGTATTCAATTACTTAGGTATATATTTAACGCAGGCAGGCAATTTTGATGCTGCCTATGAAGCGTTTGATTCTGTACTTGAGCTTGATCCAACTTACAACTACGCGCACTTAAATCGCGGTATCGCATTGTATTACGGCGGTCGTGACAAGTTAGCGCAAGATGATCTGCTAGCGTTTTATCAAGACGATCCCAATGATCCATTCCGCAGTCTGTGGCTGTATCTCGCCGAGCAGAAGCTCGATGAGAAGCAGGCTAAAGAAGCGTTAATACAGCGCTTCGAGAAATCGGATAAAGAGCAATGGGGATGGAGCATTGTCGAGTTCTACCTGGGCAACATTAGCGAAGCAACGCTGATGGAGCGCCTGAAGGCGGACGCAACGGATAACACCTCGCTCGCTGAGCATCTCAGTGAAACCAACTTCTATTTAGGTAAGTACTACCTAAGTCTGGGGGATTTGGACAACGCTACGGCATTGTTCAAACTGGCGGTGGCTAACAACGTTCATAACTTTGTTGAGCACCGATACGCATTGTTGGAATTATCGCTCCTGGGCCAGGACCAAGATGACCTGGCAGAATCGGACCAGCAATAGCTGACGTACACATCAGCCCGTAATCTTTTTTGATTGCCATCACCTTCACCGGTGAGGGCGTTGTTGTTCGTTAATACACCTACTTTGAGCCGGTTCACACTTTTCAATGAAAATTGCAGATCAATTTCATGATGAGTTATGTAGACTGGCCGCCATTAATTTTGAGGCACACGTACTACATGGCTGAATTCGAAACCACTTTTGCAGATCTGGGCCTGAAGGCTCCTATCCTTGAAGCCCTTACCGATCTGGGTTACGAAAAACCATCTCCAATCCAGGCAGAGTGCATTCCGCATCTGCTGGGCGGTCGCGATGTTCTGGGTATGGCCCAGACCGGTAGCGGCAAAACTGCAGCGTTCTCCTTACCGCTGCTCAACAATCTTGATCCTGAGCTGAAGGCACCTCAGATTCTGGTGCTGGCACCGACCCGCGAACTGGCGGTTCAGGTTGCAGAAGCCATGACGGATTTCTCTAAACATATGCACGGCGTGAACGTGGTAGCCCTTTACGGCGGCCAGCGTTATGACGTGCAGTTACGTGCCCTGCGTCAGGGCCCGCAGATCGTCGTCGGTACGCCGGGTCGTCTGCTGGATCACCTGAAGCGCGGTACCCTGAACCTCTCTAAACTGAGCGGTTTAGTGCTGGACGAAGCCGATGAAATGCTGCGTATGGGCTTCATCGAAGACGTTGAAACGATTATGGCGCAGATCCCGGAAGGTCATCAGACCGCTCTGTTCTCTGCAACCATGCCGGAAGCGATTCGCCGTATTACCCGCCGCTTTATGAAAGAGCCGCAGGAAGTACGCATTCAGTCCAGCGTCACCACGCGTCCTGACATCAGCCAGAGCTACTGGACTGTCTGGGGCATGCGTAAAAATGAAGCGCTGGTGCGTTTCCTGGAAGCAGAAGATTTTGATGCGGCGATTATCTTCGTTCGTACCAAAAATGCGACCCTGGAAGTGGCAGAAGCGCTGGAGCGTAGCGGCTATAGCAGCGCTGCACTGAACGGCGACATGAACCAGTCCCTGCGTGAGCAGACTCTGGAACGTCTGAAAGACGGCCGTCTGGATATTTTGATTGCAACCGACGTTGCGGCCCGTGGCCTGGACGTTGAGCGTATCAGCCTGGTTGTTAACTATGACATCCCGATGGACTCCGAGTCTTACGTTCACCGTATCGGCCGTACCGGTCGTGCGGGTCGTGCTGGCCGTGCGCTGCTGTTCGTTGAGAACCGTGAGCGTCGTCTGCTGCGTAACATCGAACGCACCATGAAGCTGACCATTCCGGAAGTTGAACTGCCGAACGCAGATCTGCTGGGCAAACGCCGTCTGGAAAAATTCGCCGCGAAAGTACAGCAGCAGCTGGAAAGCAGCGATCTGGATCAGTACCGTGCTCTGCTGGCGAAAATGCAGCCGGAAGAAGAGCTGGATATCGAAACGCTGGCCGCAGCACTGCTGAAAATGGCACAGGGTGAACGTCCGCTGATCGTGCCACCAGATGCACCGATGCGTCCTAAGCGCGAATTCCGCGACCGCGATGAACGTGCTCCACGTGGCGATCGTAACGATCGTGGCCCGCGTGGTGACCGTCCGGAACGCGGTGGTGAAGACCGTCCGCGTCGTGAACGTCGTGACGTTGGCGATATGCAGCTGTACCGCATTGAAGTGGGTCGTGATGACGGTGTTGAAGTACGTCATATCGTTGGCGCTATCGCTAACGAAGGTGACATCAGCAGCCGTTACATCGGTAACATTAAGCTGTTCGGTACGCACTCCACCATCGAACTGCCGAAAGGTATGCCGGGCGACGTGCTGCAGCACTTTACCCGTACTCGCATCCTGAACAAGCCGATGAACATGCAGCTGGTTGGCGATGCAGTACCGCACACTGGTGGTGAGCGTCGTGGCGGCGGCGGTGGTCGTTTCAGCGGCGAACGTCGTGAAGGTGGTCGTGGCGAAAACCGTGGTAACAGCACTGAGCGTCGTGAAGGTGGCCGTGGTGATGGTCGTCGTTTCAGTGGCGAACGTCGTGAAGGCAGCCGTGCTCCACGTCGTGACGATGCTTCCGCTCCGCGTCGTGATGACTCCGCAGGTCGTCGTCGTTTCGGCGGTGACGCATAAGCCTCTTGGCTTCATAGCTGTAAAGTAAAATATACAGCCCCGATCTTAACGGTCGGGGCTTTTTTTATTTCTTTTGTACTCGTGTACTGGTACAGTGCAGCGCATTGAACTGTATTAGCTAATTTTAACCCTAAATAATTCGAGTTGTAGGAAGGCGGCAAACGAGGACATTCCAGGAGCTTGCTCAAGTAAGTGACTGGGATGGCGGAGTGCAGCCAAGGCATCTACAGCTTGAAGTATGACGGGTAAATACACTGGAGATCAGGCTAAATGGCAACACTAACCACCACCCAAACGTCACCATCGCTGCTTGGCGGCGTGGTGATTATCGGCGGCACCATTATTGGCGCGGGGATGTTTTCTCTGCCCGTGGTCATGTCCGGGGCGTGGTTCTTCTGGTCAATGGCGGCACTGATCTTTACCTGGTTCTGCATGCTGCATTCCGGGCTGATGATCCTCGAGGCTAACCTCAATTATCGTATTGGTTCGAGCTTCGATACCATCACCAAAGATCTGCTAGGCAAAGGCTGGAACGTTGTCAACGGCATCTCGATTGCGTTCGTACTGTATATCCTGACCTATGCGTATATCTCGGCGAGCGGCTCGATTCTGCACCATACCTTTGCCGAGATGTCGCTGAACGTCCCGGCGCGAGCGGCAGGGTTTGGCTTCGCGCTACTGGTGGCGTTTGTGGTGTGGTTGAGTACCAAAGCGGTGAGCCGCATGACGGCTATCGTGCTGGGTGCGAAGGTGATCACCTTCTTCCTGACCTTCGGCAGCCTGATGGGACATGTATCCCCAACCACGCTGTTTAACGTCGCAGAAAGCAATGCGTCGTACACACCGTATCTGCTGATGACGCTGCCGTTCTGTCTGGCATCCTTTGGTTATCACGGTAACGTACCGAGTCTGATGAAGTATTACGGTAAAGATCCGAAGACCATCGTGAAGTGCCTGGTGTACGGCACGTTGCTGGCGCTGGTGCTATACACCGTATGGTTGCTGGGGACGATGGGCAATATTCCACGCCCGGAATTCATTGGCATTGCTAAGCAGGGCGGTAACATTGATGTACTGGTACAGGCGCTGAGTGGGGTGCTGAACAGCCGCAGTCTGGACCTGCTGCTGGTGGTGTTCTCCAACTTTGCCGTGGCGAGTTCGTTCCTTGGCGTGACGCTGGGCCTGTTCGACTATCTGGCGGATCTGTTTGGTTTTGATGACTCAGCAATGGGGCGTTTGAAAACCGCTTTACTGACCTTTGTCCCACCGATTGTCGGTGGCCTGCTGTGGCCGAACGGCTTCCTGTACGCCATTGGCTATGCAGGGCTCGCGGCCACTATTTGGGCGGCCATTGTGCCGGCGCTGCTGGCACGTAAATCCCGCAAGCGGTTTGGTAGCCCGAAATTCCGCGTCTGGGGTGGCAAGCCGATGATTGCGCTGATTCTGGTGTTCGGTGTCGGCAACGCGGTTATCCATATCCTGTCGAGCGTTAATTTGTTGCCGGTGTATCAGTAAGTAGCGTGCCGGATGGCGGCTACGCCTTATCCGGCCTACTCGAACCCGTAGGCCCGGTAAGCGTAGCGCTACCGGGCAACCTAGACCTACCCAACCAACTCCTCTTTCACCTGCATCGCCAACTCAAACGAATGCAGGCGTGCCTGATGGTCAAAAATCTGCCCGTTAACCATAATCTCATCGGCCTGGGTTTCACGCAGGATTGACTCCAGCCCGTGACGCACTTTCGCTTTGTCCCCCACCAGCGACATGCTTAATGCCTGCTGTACGCCATATTGCTCGGATGCGGACCACAGCTGATGCATATTCTCCACCGGCGGTGGGAGTTGTCCGGTTTCACCCCGACGCAGTTTCATAAACGCCTGCTGCATAGAGGTGAAGAGAAACTCAGCGTCGCGATTGCTGTCGGCAGCGATGATGTTGATGCATATCATCGCATACGGTGTTGCCAGACGCGTGGAGGGTTTGAACTGAGTGCGATAAAGATGCAGCGCCTGGTGCAGCATATCCGGGGCGAAGTGG
>NZ_SZWV01000061.1:0-30332 GCF_005280945.1 Citrobacter sp. wls718 | reverse complement strand
GAAGGCAAACGGCAGGCCAAGCTGAGCGGCCAGCTGTGCGCTATACAGACTGGAGCCTAACAGCCAAACCGGGATTTGCTCTCCGTAGCCGGGAACCGGACGCACGTGGGGATTCGGGTCACGTGCGTCAAACCAGTCCACCAGTTCTGTTACGTCGCGGGGAAAGTTATCGATATCACCACTCATATGACGGCGCAGCGCGCGCATGGTTGGTTGATCGCTGCCCGGCGCTCGACCCAGACCGAGGTCAATACGTCCCGGATACAGCGTATTCAGCGTGCCGAACTGTTCGGCAATCACTAGCGGGGAATGGTTGGGTAACATCACGCCGCCAGAACCCAGATGCAGGGTTGTGGTATTGGCCGCCAGATAACCGATGAGCACCGAGGTTGCCGCACTGGCGATGCCGGTCATATTGTGATGTTCAGCCAGCCAGTAGCGATGGTAGCCGCGCTTTTCCGCCAGTTGGGCGAGATCACGAGAGTGCGAGAAGGCCTGCTTTGCGCTGGATCCTTCAGGGATCGGCGCTAGATCGAGCACCGAGAACGGAATGGTTTTGTCAGTCATAACGGCTCACTTTGTTACCGGTTAATCTTTTAATATTGCATTAAAGACTAGCGATTGTTGTTAACAAAGTGAGCTATTAATCACATCTGCAGTTCCAGGCCTGCCAGTCGTTTCCAGTAGCCGTTGCAGTCACTGTGGGTGGCAAGCGGTAACGGGGCACCACCATTCTCGTTGGCACGGAAGGCATCCAGCATGGCGAATGTCTCGGTTCCCAACGGGGACAGGCGCACAATATCAACCAGCCCCTGCATGGACGCCAGCTCATTACCGAGGTTGTAGACGTAGCCGCTCATGGTCTGAATACCGTTGAGGACAAACACTTGCTGATTCTCCTGCGACAGGACATCACGCCCGTTGGGATACTTGATGCAGCAGGTTTCGCACTCGTCTTTAGGCTTATCTTCGGAGCGTGCGGTGAAGCAGCGGGCAGAGTAGGCCAGCGGCAAATGCCCGTAGCTCAGTACTTCGGTTTCAAACTGGTCGCGAATACCCAGTTCGTCACACTGGATAAGCAGGTTCACCAGCCAATCACGTGACAGCTCAACCGGCATACACCAGCGCACCATGCCCTGCTTGAGCAGAATACGCAGCGTTACGGCGTTGTAGCAGTTGAGTGCGTGCCCGGCCACGAACGGCAGCTTACGTTCGGCGCACATATTGACCACGCCGAGATCGCTGGCTTCCAGCAGGAAGTCACCGTTTTCTACATAGCGTTTCAACTCACCCAACTCAGATGACGCCTGCACCAGTGCCAGCGTGGACAGGACCACCTGCTTACCGCTCCCGGCGAGGGACTTCGCCATGTCGATCCAGTCACCCACTTTGGTCGCCCGGCGCTTGCTGCACACTGCTTCGCCAAGATAGATAACGTCGGCATGGCTGGTGGCTGCCTGCTGATAAAAGTCTTCCAGCGTCTCTTTCGACCAGTAGTAGAGCACCGGTCCTAAGGAATATTTCATTGCTTTTCTCACTGCCATTTACGGTGATACGCGCCAAGTGTGGTCTGCGTGCCTTCGGACATAGAGCCGAGCGTTTCCATCCAGGCGCTTTGCGGAACGAAGTTTTGCGGATCTGCTTTGCAGCGGTCGATCGCCTGACGCCACACTTTCGCCACCTGGCTGACATAGGCCGGGCTACGCTGACGCCCCTCGATTTTCACCGAGGCAATATTGGCGGCCAGCAGGTCAGGTAGCAGTTCTAAGGTATTGAGGCTGGTGGGCTCCTCCAGCGCATGATAGCGCTCGCCATCCACCAAATAACGCCCTTTACACAGCGTGGGATATCCGGCGTTTTCACCATCCTGGTAACGGTCAATCAGCACTTCGTTCAGGCGAGATTCCAGCCCCTGCGCGGTCTGCTGCCAGCGTACAAAGCGGGCAGGGGAACACGCGCCGACGGTATTGGGGGATTCGCCCGTCAGATAAGACGAAAGATAGCAGCGGCCTTCCGCCATAATGCACAGGCTGCCGAAGGCAAACACTTCCAAAGGAACCGGTGTTACGCGCGCGAGTTGTTTCACCTGATGAATCGACAGCACGCGCGGCAGCACCACACGCGCGACGTCAAAGTTACGGTGATAGAAATTTACCGCTTCTTCATTGGTTGCCGATGCCTGAACAGAGACATGGCGCTCAATATGCGGGTAGCGTTCTGCGGCATACTCAAGCATGGCGAGATCGGCGAGGATCAGTGCATCCGCGCCCAGTTGTGCCGCCATATCCACGGCACGCTGCCAGCGAGCGTACCCATCCGGGTGGGCAAAGGTGTTAATCGCGATGTGCAGCTTACGGCGATGTTGATGGACGAAACTCACCGCTTCCTGCAATTTTTTCTCGGTAAAATTAAGGCCGGCGAAATGACGGGCGTTGGTATCATCTTTTAGCCCGATGTACACAGCATCAGCGCCGTTCTCGATGGCCGCCTTAAGCGCCGGGAGATTTCCGGCAGGGCACAGCAGCTCCATAATTTATCCTGAAAGTTACGCCGCCTGGGCGCAAAAATGTTAACGAAGAGGGATTTTAGTTAACCTTGCTGAGACAATTTTTGATTTGAGGCAGTTAAAGTCGTATTGGTATCACCAATAAAGAGGTAACAATTTCGTATCGAATTGTTGATTTATGCCGCTATGTCGTTTATTTGATATGGCAAAATAGCCGGACTATAGAAACAGGGAGTAAAGCTCGTGTTGGATAAACTGCGTTCACGCTTAGTACATTTTGGTCCTTCTCTGATGAGTGTACCGGTTAAACTGACGCCCTTTACGCTCAAGCGCCAGGTACTGGAACAGGTTCTGAGCTGGCAATTTCGCCAGGCGCTGGCCGACGGGGAACTGGAGTTTCTCGACGGTCGCTGGTTGAGCATAAATGTTCGTGATATTGGCCTCAGATGGTATACCTCTGTTGAGAACGACAAACTTATCGTCAGTCAGAACGCAGACGCTGATGTGAGTTTTAGCGCAGACGCCAGCGATTTATTGATGATTGCGGCGCGTAAGCAGGATCCGGATACGCTTTTCTTCCAGCGTCGCCTGGTGATTGAAGGCGATACAGAATTAGGGCTACATGTGAAAAATCTGATGGACGCCATTGAACTGGAGCAGATGCCGAAAGCATTACGCGTTATGCTGCTGCAACTGGCGGACTTTGTTGAGGCGGGTATGAAACATTCGCCAGAAACCAAACAGACCTCGGTAGGTGAACCATGCTGATTCGAGTTGAAATTCCCATTGATGCCCCAGGTATTGATGCGCTGCTGCGTCGTTCCTTTGAAAGCGATGCGGAAGCGAAGTTAGTGCACGACCTGCGTGAAGACGGTTTTCTGACGCTGGGTCTGGTTGCCACCGACGACGAAGGTCAGGTGGTCGGCTACGTCGCGTTCAGTCCTGTTGATGTGCAAGGTGAAGATCTGCAATGGGTCGGTATGGCTCCGTTAGCGGTAGATGAAAACTACCGTGGGCAGGGCCTGGCGCGTCAGCTGGTCTATGAGGGACTGGATTCACTGAACGAGTTTGGGTACGCCGCGGTGGTCACGCTGGGCGATCCGGCACTGTACAGTCGCTTTGGCTTTGAGCTGGCAGCCCACCACGATCTACACTGCCGCTGGCCGGGCACCGAAAGCGCGTTCCAGGTGCATCGCCTGGCAGAAGATGCGCTGGAGGGCGTGTCTGGTCTGGTGGAATACCACGAGCACTTCAATCGCTTTTAAGCACCGGGGCTTGTAGGCTACTCAGCAATGCCTCAAGCCCTTCACCTTCTACAAGGCGTTCTTTCTGACGCTTTGTGAGCTGCTTGACTCGATATTCCAGACGCAGGGCCAGCGAACGATCGCCGACCTGCGCGGCAAATGCCAGAGTTAACTCTCCCTTCCCACGCAAGGCTTTCGCGCCTTTTCCGCTTTGATGTTGCTTATAGCGGCGCTGCACATCGGTGGTTATTCCGGTGTACAGGGCGTTGTCTGCGGTACGGATCAGGTACAGATACCAGGGTGTCATTGTCACCATCGACGTGATAATTTTCAGGCCTACAGTATAAAAGAGAACAGAAATGGAAACACTGACTGCGGTGACGCGCTGGCTGGCAAAACAGCACGTCGTGACCTGGTGTGTGCATCATGACGGTGAACTGTGGTGCGCCAATGCGTTTTATCTGTTTGATGCGCAGAAGGTTGCCTTCTATGTGCTCACCGAAGATAAAACTCGCCATGCCCAGATGTCCGGCCCATGCGCGTCCGTTGCCGGGACGGTAAACGGTCAACCCAAAACGGTCGCGCTGATCCGTGGCGTCCAGTTTAAAGGCGAAATCAGGCGTCTGGAGGGGCAGGAGAGCGACGACGCGCGTAAAGCGTATAATCGTCGCTTCCCCGTCGCCAGAATGCTGTCTGCACCCGTGTGGGAGATTCGTCTTGATGAAATCAAGTTCACTGACAACACGCTGGGCTTTGGTAAAAAGCTGCTCTGGCTACGTGATCTATAGTTAGAGGAATGATTGAAGGGAAAGGATAAGCGATGAGCCAGGTGTTAATAACCGGAGCCACGGGTCTGGTGGGCGGACATTTATTGCGGATGCTACTGAACGAGCCCCGGGTCCATGCGATTACGGCTCCAACGCGCCGCCCGCTCGCCGATACGGTTGGCGTCTTTAACCCTCACGATCCGCAGTTGACCGATGCGCTGGCACAGGTCACCGATCCAGTCGACATCGTTTTTTGCTGTCTGGGAACCACCCGACGTGAAGCGGGCAGTAAAGAGGCCTTTATCCACGCTGATTATACGCTGGTGGTAGATACCGCCCTGACGGGGCGTCGTCTGGGGGCTCAGCATATGCTGGTAGTGAGTTCGATGGGGGCCAATGCGCACTCGCCATTTTTCTACAATCGGGTTAAAGGTGAGATGGAAGAGGCGCTGATTGCGCAGAAATGGCCCCGGCTGACGATTGTACGGCCTTCGATGTTGCTGGGTGACAGGGAACAACATCGAGCGAATGAAAAGCTCTTTGCGCCATTATTCAAGCTGCTACCGGGGAACTGGAAATCTATTGAGGCACGTGATGTCGCACGGGCAATGCTGGTGGAGGCACTTGCGCCAGGACATGAAGGGGTTTCGATCCTGACCTCGTCCGAGCTGCGCGAAAGGGCTAAATAAAATGCCGGATGGCGCTGACGCTTATTCGGCCTACAAACGATGAAGTCCTGTAGGCCGGATAAGACGCCCAGGCGTCGCCATCCGGCATCTGTAGCAGTATTACTTAATAAATGTAAACGCGGTCGTGACGCGTTTCACGCCGCTGACCCGGCTGGCGATATCCGCCGCAGCCTTCGCTTCACGGTCGGTAACCAGACCCAGCAGGAAGACTTCCCCGTTCTCGGTGGTCACTTTAACGTTGGATGATTTTACCTGATCGCTGGTGAGCAGCTGGGAGCGCACTTTGGTGGTGATCCAGGTATCGTTGGAGGCTTCACCCAGGCCGATTGGCTGACCCTGACGGACTTCGTTAAACACTTCCGTCGTGCCTTCTACACCCATTGCAATCTGTTTCGCCCGCGCAGACAACTCGCTGTTAGGAGACTGCCCCACCAGTAGCACTTTACCCTGATAGGCGCTGACGTTGATGCGCGCTTCTTTCTTGATCTGGGCATCTTTTGATAACGCGGTACTGACGCGTAATTCCAGGGTTCCATCATCTACCTGGGTGCCGACGCTGCGAGGGTCAGTTGCGGCTTTCGTTCCGACAGCTGCCGTTCCGACAACGGCGGCAGCGACACAGCCTTGCAACAGCAGCGCAGAAAGAACCACTGCGAGCGGCGAAAATGCCTTCATGTGTACTCCTTAATCATCCTGGTGAGGGAAAAGCGTGTTATCGATAAGATCGCAAAGGCAGTTCACCGTCAGCATATGCATTTCCTGAATGCGTGCGCTGTGGTGTGAGGGAATGCGGATTTCGACATCCTGCGGCCCTAATAATCCGGCCAGCTCTCCCCCGTCATAACCGGTCAGAGCGACGATCGTCATGTCGCGGGTGACGGCAGCTTCAACGGCTTTAACGATATCGCGACTGTTGCCACGCGTAGAAATTGCCAACAGAACATCACCTGCATGTCCCAGCGCACGGACTTGTTTTGCATAAACTTCGTCGTGCAGGCGATCGTTGGCAATCGCAGTTAAGACCACATTATCAGTATTTAGTGCAATAGCAGGTAAACTGGGCCGTTCTGTTTCAAAACGGTTGATCATACTGGCAGCAAAATGCTGTGCGTTGGCAGCGGATGTCCCATTACCACAACAGAGAATTTTGTTGCCATTGAGCAGGGATTGAACCAGCGTCATGGCTGCACGGGAAATCGCATCCGGGAGCGCTTCAGCCGCAGCAATCTGAGTTTGAATGCTTTCTGTAAAGCAGACTTTAATTCTGTCTAACACGCTAATCCTTAAATCTTCAATTATGAGTGGTCGTTAAAGGCATCCTTTAACCACTCAACATCATTTCCGGTGAAGGCTAACACATCGAACCGACAATCCACAGTATCAAAACTCCCATTGTGGCGCGCAAGCCACAAGCGGGCGGTGTGTAATAATTTCTGTTGTTTGCTGCGGGTCACACTCGCCGCCGCCCCGCCAAAAAGAGCGGAACGACGAAAACGGACTTCAACAAAGACGGTGGTCTTGCCTTCACGCATTATCAGGTCGATTTCGCCGCCGCGTTCGCGCACGTTGGCGGCGATAAAACGCAGTCCTTTGCCCTCCAGCCAGCAACGCGCGGTGGCTTCCCACGCGTCACCGGTCTGTTTACTCGTTAACTGGCGGGGACGACCTGTCCTTGCTGGTATTTGAGCCATGATAACTTCCTGTTAATCACACAATCCGGCGTGGCGGTTAATGCGCCAGTGTTGCCGTTAATTTCAAAGCCCTGCACCTGACGCATTTGCGTGAAGTGGTTAGCCAGCGACCACGCATCGACGCCCATGGCGTACATGCGTGCCAGCGAGTAATCGTTGTGCACGGCGCTAAGCGCCTGCTGCATGAGCGGTTCGTTACCGCCGGCCAGCATCGGAATTTCACTGTACTGCAAGCCTTCCATTTCCAGGCGGAAGTCAGGACCAGCAGTACCCTGTGCGCTACGGGAGCTGGCATACAGCGTGGCACCGCTTTGGCTGCCGTTACGCATGGCGATCATCGGCTTAATAAAGGCGATCTCTTCCGGCGTGGCCAGAATATACACGGCGTCAACACGACCGCTACCACCGGTGATTTGCGCATCGGTCGGCGGAGCCGGGATGGTGAGTCCACCAATCGTGACGCCAGGCTGTGCTGGTGTAGAGGAGACGACCGGGCTGCCCGTCAGGGCAATCCCTGCACCACCGTTGACGCCCATTCTCAGTTCTGCTGTAGAGCCGAATTTCTGTTGCAACACCACGCCGCCGCCAAGTTTTTGCCATTCCTGTGCAAAGGCGTTGGCCACGCGATCGCCTAACGCGCTACGCGGCGTTAACAGCAGCGGGGTTTGTTTTCCCTGATCGCGGATGTGACGTGCGGCATCGCGCGCTTCATCTTCCGGTGACAGCGCGAAGTAGCACACATTCGCCAGGTTCTGCACGGCTTCAGGCTGATTAAGCGCCAGTACGTTCAGCGGCGTGCTGCTCTTCATCAGTTCTTCAACATTGTTCTTCAACAGAGGGCCGACAACAATGCTGGCACCATCCTGCTGCACCTGGGCCAGGATCTGATTCAGCGGCTGTGACGAGGTGTCATAAATTTTCAGCTCTGCGGAAGGATTCGCCGGGGCGCTGGCCGTCGTTGGCTGAGTTGGTGCTGTTTGCGGCGCGCTAACCGGTGTGGCTGGCTGTGCTGGCGCATCGTTGGTCAGATCGCTCACCGAGGCCTGGGAAGGGCTAGCCACGCCGTCGACTGACTGCGGTTGTGCAACGGGCGTGGTGGCGTCCGTGACGGCTGCAGGGGCTGCGGCGACAGGGGTTGATACTGGTTGCGTGCCATTGTTTTTCGCTGCTTCAAAACCCTGCTGAATAGTGCGACCAAAAACAGCGGCCTGACCGTTCAGCGGCAGTAGCAGGGCTATCTTGCTGGTGGACGCTGGCTTATAGCTCTGGACGTTAACCAACTGCGTGGGCAGTAATTTTGCCCCCGGGTTTTGCGGATAGCGTTTTTGCCAGTCGGCAATGCCGGCCTTCATCATGTCGGCATCGCTACGGTTATCAAACCAGACGCGCTGGAGATCCAGCCAGCCTTGCAGAACATTTTCATCAGCGTTGATGACCAGCGCCTGCGCCTGCTCTGGTGTCATTGACGAGAGTGTTTGCCAGGTCGCATCGATGTTTTTCTGCTTATCGTTGGCGGCCAACAGCGGCTCTTGAGCGATTAGCGCACGCAGCAGCGTTAACGATGGACGCCCCTGGCTGGCATCAATTTGTGCCTGCCAGTAACGCGCCTGTTGGTTCTGATCGAAATCGGCTGGTTTTAGCTTCTCCAGCAGGACCTGCGCACCCGCGACATCTTTCTGCGCAAGTTTGATCTCAACGGCCAGCAGGGATTGTTCACGACGCTGGGCATCGTTCAGGTTCTGCGGCAATTGGTTGAACAGATCGACAGACTGCTGGCTCTTACCTTCTTTCAGCAGTGCACGAATGGCGAGTAATTGCCAGTTGGTCTTGCTATCATCTGAGCTTTGCTGCATCTGTTGCAGATAAAAGCCGGAATCAGCTTGTGCTGTGCCCTGCATATGGGCTGCACTCTGGTCTGGCGTCTGGGTGCCACAACCGGCGAAAATCAATGCTGCCAGAATGACTGGCAGAGCGCGCGCGGCTTTCATACGAGAAAATGTTGAGGGTACCATACTGTATCCAGTGATATTTTTTACGCAATGCTCAATATTAAATCGGCAATACGGACGACACAATGAAACAACACGAATCGGCGGATAATTCTCAAGGCCAACTCTTTATTGTACCTACTCCTATCGGAAATTTGGCTGATATTACCCAACGAGCGCTCGAAGTTTTACAAGCCGTTGATTTAATTGCCGCTGAAGACACCCGTCATACCGGATTATTATTACAACACTTCGCGATTAGCGCCCGTATGTTTGCGTTACACGATCACAATGAGCAACAAAAAGCCCAAATGCTGGTGGCGAAGCTCAAGGAGGGCCAGAACATCGCGCTGGTTTCCGATGCCGGAACGCCGCTAATTAACGATCCTGGCTATCACCTGGTGCGTACCTGTCGTGAGGCGGGTATTCGAGTTGTGCCGCTACCGGGTCCTTGCGCGGCCATCGCCGCATTAAGTGCTGCTGGCCTGCCATCTGACCGTTTTTGCTACGAAGGCTTTTTGCCCGCCAAATCCAAAGGCCGTCGCGATGCAATGAAGGCCATTGAAGCGGAACCTCGTACACTGATTTTTTATGAGTCCACCCACCGTCTGCTCGACAGCCTGGAAGACATGGTCGCCGTATGGGGAGAGTCGCGTTATGTGGTGCTGGCGCGCGAGCTGACTAAAACCTGGGAAACCATTCACGGCGCCCCGGTCGGCGAATTGCTGGCGTGGGTAAAAGAAGATGAAAACCGCCGTAAAGGCGAAATGGTGCTGATTGTTGAGGGCCATAAAGCGCAGGACGACGATCTCCCGGCCGATGCCTTGCGGACGCTGGCGCTGTTACAGGCAGAACTGCCGCTGAAAAAGGCCGCCGCACTGGCTGCTGAAATCCACGGCGTGAAAAAGAATGCGCTGTATAAGTACGCCCTGGAACAGCAGGGGGAGTAAGCGTGAGTGGCTACCAACCTCCCTTTGCCATCACCCCATTGATACTCAATCAGGTCATTGAGATTGGTGAGCTTATGGGATATTGGGCGGTTGTGGCTGGCAGGGCATCTCCTCTTTTGCGCAAAGAGAACCGCATCCGTACTATTCAGGCCTCTTTAGCGATTGAGCATAATTCGTTGAGTGCAGATCAGGTCACTGCCCTGATGGATGGCAAGCGAATACTGGCTCCGGCAAAAGATATACAGGAAGTCAGGAATGCGATTCTGGCATATGAAAAAATGTCAGAATGGAAGAGTCATCAGTTATCCGATCTTCTCCGGGCCCATGAGATTCTTATGATGGGACTGGTCGATAACCCCGGGCGGTTGCGCTCCGGGAATGTCGGTGTTTACAGAGAAAAAAAGCTCATCCATATGGCCCCCCCGGCATCACAAATTTCGCGTTTGATAGATGAGCTACTGGGCTGGTTAAAAACAACCGAGCTCCATCCCCTGATAGCCGGGGCTATTTTCCATTATGAGTTTGAGTTTATTCATCCTTTTGCCGATGGTAATGGTCGGATGGGACGGCTGTGGCAGACATTGATTCTGAGTGAATGGCGAGCAGAACTGGCGTGGCTACCGGTGGAAACGCTGATCCACCTCCAGCAGGAGCGTTATTACCAAGTGTTAGGGCTGTGCGATCGGCAAAGTAGTTGCACGCCATTTATAGAATTTATTCTGGAAAATATTATCTCTGCTTTGCAAGACGGGTTGGGAAAATCATCAGCCCTGTCGGAAGAAATGTCGGAAGAAATGTCGCCTGATTTACTGGATATAGAAAAACGCATACTGCATATTTTGTCGCGTCAGCCTGCACGAACTGCCAAAAGCCTTGCCGATGAGTGTGAAATCTCAGCCCGAACCATTGAACGCTATCTGAAAGCGTTGCAGCAGAAAGGCAAACTGCAACGCGTTGGTGCGAAGAAGGGAGGTTTCTGGCGGGTTTGTACGCTGTGATTTATTTGATGCAAGCGCTATCTGAAGTTAATCAGACCGCGCTTTTGAATCATTCACTAAAAAGAGATGAATGTTATGATAATTCGCGGGCAGGCATTAATCTGTTTGCCGATCCGCAGACATTAATTTTACTGCGTACCACTTCTTTCATGGCATCCATACCGACACGCATGTAGTAACGGGGATCGTTACCCTGTGGATTTTCTGCAAACCAGGCTTTGACCGCATCGGCAAAGGCGATTTTCAGTTCGGTGGCGACGTTGACCTTACACACCCCCAGCTCAATGGTGCGGCGGACATATTCATCAGGTACATCGCTTGCGCCATGCAATACCAGTGGGATATCGACCACTTCACGAATTTCTGCCAGACGCTGGAAATCAATTTTCGGGGTTTTGGTATAGAGACCGTGCGCGGTGCCGATAGCGACGGCGAGACTGTCTACACCAGTACGTTCGACAAAACGTTTTGCTTCCTGAGGATCTGTCAGGAAAGCGCTTTCTGCATCCACGCTCATGTCATCTTCAACGCCACCCAGACGACCCAATTCAGCTTCAACGCTGCAATCTTTGGCGTGGCAAAAATCCACAACGGATTTCACCAGCTTCACGTTTTCTTCGAACGGGAAGTGGCTGCCGTCAATCATCGCGCTACGCACTCCAGCGTTCACCTTACGACGGATATCGTCCAGCGATTCGTGATGGTCAAGATGCAGTGCCAGAGGCATGTCATAGGTTGTGGAGTAGGCGTTGCATAGCGCGTAGATCTCTTCTAACGCAATATGCTTAAAGGTGCCTGGTGTTCCGGCGAGGATCACCGGCGATCGCATTTCATTACAGACTTCGAGGATAGCCTGGATCGTTTCGGCATTGTGGATGTTAAACGCAGGTACGGCATAGCCCTTTGCCTGGGCATCCTGCAGGAGGTATTTCGTAGAAATAATGCTCATGATGCGATCCTTTTAGCCGTTCCAGGAATGAATAACAACGCCCTGAACGACGCGGTTGACTGTACCGCTGGCAGAAGGCGTATCCGGTGTATTGCCGATACTGATGGATTGCGTCAGTGCGAACACCTGGGCATACATCAGGAAGCAGAAAGCGAGCTCCATATCGATAAAAGTGCGTGAAGGTGGCAATAGAATATGTGGACCGGCTTCAATAATGGCATCGGTCTCTGCGGCAATGGCCACAACGCGCAGTGCCTGTTGATCACGACGTAACTCTGCCAGCAGATCGAGATCGTACTGACGTGTATAGGGATGGCTGGAGACAAACACCACGACCAGCGTTTCGTTATCGACCAGTGATTTAGGACCATGGCGAAAACCGGTTGGCGAGTCATAGAATGCGGCCAGTTTACCCGCCGTGAGTTCCAAAACTTTCAACGCTGATTCACGTGCGGCACCTTGTAATCCACCGCTGCCGAGGTAAACGATCCGTTTCCACGGTTCGTTACCAAACACGCCGTGGCTAAAATCGCCCAGTGACGTCAGGATCGCCTGACAGCGATCGGCCACGTCGCGGAATGTCTGGCTGTTGATTTTCTCTGGAACAAATACCGCCAGACAACTGGCCATCATAGTGGTGATACTGCTGGTCATCGCGAAACCGCGATCGTGCGTTTCTGCAGGCATGAGCAGTGCAAACGCGTTATCGCTATCGGCCGCGTTTTGGTACAGGCTGCCCGCTTCGTTACAGGTGATTGAGAGGTGATAGCATTCAGGGATAAACTGATTCGCCAGCTCAACTGCTGCAACACTTTCCGGGCTGTTACCCGACCGGGCAAAAGAGACCAACAGCAGCGGATGCGCTGGTGCCAAATAATCCATTGGATTGGTGACCAGATCGGTTGTCGGGATGGCGCTGATGTTCTTTCCGGTGTGGCTGGCGAGCCATGGGGCAATAATGTCACCGATAAACGCGGAGGTTCCCGCTCCCGTCAGTACGATCCGCAGATCGCTTTTACGCAACAAGGGTGCGAGAAAACTGTCGATGGAGGATCGGATTTTTTCGATATTGCTGAGTGAGCGGATCCAACTGGCGGGCTGCTGGCGAATTTCTTCTTCTGTCCAGGTGCCCGTTATCGCGCGAACAGGGGTGTAGGTTTCTGGCATAACTCAGTCCTTAGTCGTGTGAATTCCACATCAGACGCTGGCAAACTTGTCGCTATCTTTCGTTTCGTTTCACTTGTACATGTAATCAGTTGAATTAAATGTATAGAAAAGAAATTGAAAGTTCAAATGAATAAAAGGAAATAAAACGAAAATTGTGATCGTGCAAGAGTATGGTTTTATTATCTTGTTGATATATAAGATTTAAATTTGGAATCGTAGCGTATGGTGTTTGTTACTTCGAAAGGAAAAGAAAGGCCTTGCGGTGTTTAAGCGAAGGCCAATAGCATACATAGTGAAAGGTCTAGAGTGGGAACGTGCGGCCCTGGATCCAGATTTGTTGTAAATGCAGAGCGCTATCAAGGGCAATAATGCTGGCACGCTTGCCCGTTTTTAAAGATCCTAGCTGGTGATCAATACCTAACAAGCGAGCAGGATGCAGTGAAGCCATATGGATAGCATCTTCTGGCGTACTTCCGGTGAATTCGACCATATTGCGAACGGCCGCATCAACGGACAGCGTACTGCCGGCCAGACCGCCAGAAGCGGTCCGTACGATACCGCCGCGCATATCTACCGTTTCGCCACACAGCGTATAGCGCCCATCGGGCATACCGGCGGCCTGCATTGCATCGGTGATTAGCACTATCCGATCTTTTGCACAGTTGCAGCACAGCGTCATGGCTGCCGGGTGGACGTGGTGTCCGTCGGCAATAAGCTCCAGCCATGCGCGCGGATCGGTTAACCCCGCGCCGACCATACCGGGTTCCCGATGATGCAGCCCTGTCATGCCGTTGTAGCAGTGCACTAACCCATTTGCACCGGCGTCAAAGGCGGCTCGGGTTTGTTCCCAGGTTGCAGCACTATGACCCAGCATCACCCTGACATCCTGTTGCCTGAGGTGCCGAATAGCCTGCAATGAGCCTGGTTTCTCTGGTGCCAGCGCCACCACGCGCAAAGTTTGCCGGGAAATTGCAATTAGCTCATCCAGCTCGTTAAGTTCCAGCTCCCGAAATAACTCAGGCGGGTGCGCGCCTTTATTCTGTGGCGTGAAATACGGTCCCTCCAGATAGCTGCCCAGCACTTGCGCACCGGGGCCACCTGAATGATAGCGATGGGCAATTCGTTGCAGTGCCCCGTGAATATCCTGCAATGGGGCGGTGACGGTAGTGGGCAGCCAGCTGGCTACCCCTTCACGTGCTTTGTGCATCGCCAGCTTGTCGAGTGAGTCTGCCGCTTCATCCATAACATCGACGCCACCCCCTCCGTGGACATGGGTGTCGATGTAAGCAGGGCACAGCAGGTCGGCATCACGCCCCATCACGCCAGAGGGGATAGGCTCAATCGTCGTGATAGTGCCTTCTTCTATACGTAATTGATGATCGTCCAACCAGCCCTGTTCAGTCAGCAGACGTCTGGCGCGCAGCAGTTGTGTCATATCCCTTCCTCAACGGGGTGTTCCTCGCGACACCGTCCCAGCTCATCGACCAGGCTGGTCAGGCCGCGATGCCCGCACTCCAGTGCTTGTAGACGAAATTCTTCGCTGCTCAAGCCTTCACGCTCCAGCACCATCTCCAGCAGAAGCTGCAGATTGGTACCGGTGATCACTTCACTTCCTTGTTTTTGCATCGCCAGGGTAGACGCGACACGAAACGGAGTGCCACCCAGCAGGTCAGTCAGAAAAATGATATTTTCCTTAGCGTCCAGTTCACTCACCGCTTGTTCAAGTTGCGAAGTGAGCAAGGCGGTGGTTGAGGTTTCTGGAAAGTCGATGGCGATAAACTGAGACTGTTCCCCCAGAATCTGTTTCATCGCCTTTTCCATTCCGCTGGCAAACCCGCCATGACCCGTCAAAATAATACCTAACATCTACAGCCCCTTGTATTTACAGGAAATGACAGAATTTTCCGACTACGCCGAGCACCACAGTAATGGCGATAAGACGCAGAGGACTCCAGCCACGACGAACCAACCAGAACATGGTTAATGTGTAGACCAGTGGCAGGAAAGCCGGCATCAGTTTGTCAATAACATCCGTCTGCAGTTTTACCACCGCATCACCTGCGGTAATTTCCAACGTGGTGTTAAGGCGAACGTAAGTTGCAACCAGGGCGCCAATCACCGTCATCCCAACGATGGATGCCGCATGCCCAACCTTCTTGGTATTGGCCTTAATCAGTGGGATGGCCGCGACGCCCATCCGATACGCGTAGTGTGCCAGGCCAAAACGCAAACCAAGATGGACAACGTTGAACATAACAATAAACACGACTGCGCCAAGAATAGACCCCTGTAGCGCCAGGCTGGCTCCGATCCCTCCGCAAATGGGCAGCAGCGTTAACCAGAACATCGCATCCCCGATGCCCCCGAGCGGTGCGCCTACGGCAATCTTGGTACTTTGAATACTGTTCACGTCCTGCTTGGAGCGTTCCATCGCGAGGATGATGCCAATAACAAACGTCACCAGAAACGGATGGGTATTAAAGAACCCCATATGGCCTTTCATTGAACGCGCAAGATCGCGTTTATTGGTGTGAATCTTTTTCAGTGCGGGCAACAGACCGTACAGCCATCCTGATGCCTGCATACGTTCGTAGTTAAAAGATGCCTGTAGCAGCATGGAACGCCAGGCTACGCGGTTGATGTCTTTTTTTGTCAGCTCCGCCCCAATGTTCTGATCTTCATAGATGTTTTCATTGGTGCCGGTAAGCAGCGTATCTTCGGTATCGGAAACGTTCGGCAGAGCCGTTTGGTTAGATTCCATCTTCGAATTCCTCTTTTTGTGCTACCGGGGCTGTAGGTTCAGGTGATTTACGCAGAAAATCGATCAGCGCCATTGCCAGTGCGGCGGCGGCGATAGCCAGTACCGGGAGCTTGAGCCAGGCAGCGGCAACAAAACCCAGAATAAAATAGGGGATGTAGACGTTCTTCATCATGATTTTCAGCAGTACGGCAAAACCGATTGCTGGCATGATGCCGCCGGCGACGCCGAGGCCGTCAATCAGGCGTGTGGGTAGCACATCAATGGCGGTTTTGGCATGTTCCGCGCCAAAGTAAATCGGCAGGAAGGCGCATAAGAAGTAGAACGTCCCCAATGCCAGTAATGCCAGATAGTTCACCCGCTCAATTCCGGCTGTATCGGCATTCGCTGCCATCCGATCGCAGCGAGCCATAACACCCGACATCACGGAGAACAGGAAGGTAATCCCCATTTGAACCGCTACGGCGAATGGCACAGCCACACCAACGGCAACCTCTGGTTTTACGCCGGTCGTAATAGCAAATGTTGTTCCGACAATGGTCCCGATGATGACGTTTGGTGGCTGAGCACCCGCCAGTGGGGCCAGGCCCATCCACACCAGTTCCAGCGTACCACCGGTTAAAATACCGGTATGCAGATCGCCCAGTATCAGCCCGACCAGCGGTCCAAGAACCACTGGGCGGTGCATATGCGTTAACCCGTTGAACATATCCAGGCCTGCGATAAAGGCGAGAATACCCAACGCAAAAGCCTGCAACAGACTAATTTCCATTGTGAATTCCTCAGAGAAGTTTAAAGAGGTCCTGGGCGGGTTCGGTTGGTACGCCCTGAACGAAGCATTCCACGTCGGCGGCTTTCAGCCCGTTAAATGCCGTAATATCGTTCGCGTCTACAGAAACGGTTTTAGCGATTTGCTGCTTGCCGTTGGCGTAGTGCATATTGCCAACGTTGATGCGGCTAACCGGAACGCCGCCTTCAACCAGCCGTAAGAAGTCTGCGGGGGTTCTGCAGACCAGCAGAATTTTCTGACGATCGGCAGCACGGTGGATATTGTCGATCACTTTTTGCAGTGACCAGAAGCGCACGGCAATCCCTTCCGCGAGCACCATTTCCATCAGGTTTTGCTGAACCTGATCTTCAGCGACCTCATCATTGGCAACCAGAACCAGATTTGCCCCCGCAAATCCGACCCACTGCACACCGACCTGACCGTGAATTAAACGTTCGTCAATGCGACTTAATACAATGTTTGGCATAGTGTTTTTCTCTTTCTTTTTATGCGTTATGGGATGATGCGCCCTGGCAGGCACGGTGGTATTGCTGCAGTATGTCCTGAATATGGTTAATGATGAGTTCTCGTGGTGTGGCGTTGAGATCTCCCTCGCGCACTTTTACGTACTGCAACGGTAAATATTGGCTGATGAGCGGCAGCGGAATTGGCTCGTCTGCCAGGTTGCGTACCAGTCGGTCGAAGGCGTCATCAATCTGGCTGTCTGGCCAATAGTAACGAACCCGATCGGAGTAACTGTAACCTCGTGCCAGTCGACGTGCGTTGCCATCTCCGTGGTAATGGCTCTGCCAATATTCCGGGCGATCGAGCATCACGCTTTCCAGAACATGGCGTAGACCTGAGCAGGCCTTTGCTGGCAGTAATTCTTCTTCAATAGCGGCCAGTGAGAACAACGCTTCACGCAGGGCGAAGGTCAGGGCTGGGCCAACTTTCAGGATCGCAAAGTGATCTTTGACCAACTGGCGCAGTGACTGTGGTGTTTGATAATCGGTGGAATGCGCTTCAAAGACCAATGTGTCGTAGGCTTCTACCATCTTGCTTAAAGCAACGGCTTTTTGCGGCTGATAATCAATAATATGTGTGTGGTCAAATTCAACGCCGGGTTGCACCACCAGCGCGATAATGCGTGGCCAGATGGCGTCCAGACCCTGTTTTTCAAACGCATGATGATGAGCTTCCAGCGTGGCACGTGCCGCGTCAGGTGTAGTAACTTCCAGCTCCGTTAACGTTTCGTGGGCACCGCCGGGAACCGGAACCTCCGTGCCGATCACGTAAACCAGATCGGACTCGCCAAAATGTGCCTTACAGGTTTCTTCGGCAACCTTCGCCAGGCGTGCCGCGCGTTCAGCGACGATGGCATCCGTTAATGGAACAGGATCGCCCTGGCAGGACATGCTGCAATCCAGGTGGATTTTTTTAAATCCTGCAGCCACGTAGCTTTTAATGAGGTCGTCAGCATTGGCCATTGCCTGCTCTGCGGGTAGGTTTTGCCAACGGTTTGGTCCGAGATGGTCCCCACCCAGAATTAGCATTTCCTGAGGAAAGTCAAAAGATTCTGCCAAGCGACAGACAAAACTGCGAAAATCGGCTGGCGTCATACCGGTATAGCCGCCAAACTGGTCAACCTGATTGGACGTTGCTTCTATCAGCAACGGTGTATGGTTTGCATGGGCGTAGCGTATTGCTGATTCCAGTACCAATGGATGCGCGGAACAAACGGCATAAATCCCGTTTGCTTTCCCCCGTTTATGCTGCTCCACCATTTTAGTTAGATGTTTCACTTTCCTCTCCAGGTCAGATTGCTGCGACATCAATCTTTCGTTTTGTTTCATTTGATACTGATCCAAGTTGCCATAAAAATAAAACGAAAGATTCTTGTTTTCCGATCTGTTTCACAAAAGAAACATAATGAAAGGTTTCAGCGGCGATTCTATCGCTATCTGAGCCGGTTGTAGTGCTTGCAATCCGGTAAAAGAAAGGCGTTAATAGGCAAAACGAAATGAAACGAAAGAATTAACTAAAGGATCTCTTATGAGCAATACCGATTCTGCAAGTAAGCGGGTAACAGGTACCAGCGAGCGGCGCGAGCAGATTATCCAGCGGTTGCGACAGCAAGGAAGCGTGCAGGTGAACGATCTTTCTGTTTTATTTGGCGTCTCTACGGTGACGATCCGCAACGATCTGGCGTTTCTGGAAAAGCAGGGTATTGCCGTTCGTGCCTATGGTGGGGCGCTGATCTGTGACAGCAATACGCCGGGCGTGGAGCCTTCTGTTGAAGATAAGAGCTCGCTGAATACGGCGGTTAAACGCAGTATCGCCAAGGCTGCCGCTGAAATGATCAAACCAGGGCATCGCGTGATCCTGGATTCCGGCACTACGACCTATGAAATTGCCCGTCTGATGCGCCAGCATACCGATGTGATTGCGATGACCAATGGGATGAATGTCGCCAGTGCCTTGTTGGAAGCTGAAGGTGTCGAGCTGCTGATGACCGGTGGACATCTGCGTCGTCAGTCGCTGTCTTTTTATGGTGATCAGGCCGAGCAGTCTCTGCAGAATTACCACTTCGACATGCTGTTTCTTGGTGTTGATGCTATTGATTTAGAACGCGGTGTGAGTACGCACAATGAAGACGAAGCCCGGCTTAACCGTCGGATGTGCGAAGTGGCTGAGCGGATTATCGTGGTGACTGATTCCAGCAAATTCAATCGCTCCAGCCTGCATAAAATCATTGATACACAACGTATTCATACCATCATTGTGGATGAAGGTATTCCAGCGGAATGTCTACAAGAATTACACCGTAGCGGCGTCGAAGTGATCATTGTTCAGTGATGGCAGGGACAAATTCAGCAGTAGTGATGCCTATTCAGTTACAGACACAGGGCTGCTAATCGTTGAAATGCCGGATAGCAGCGCTAAAGCGCCTTATCCGGCCTACGGGACAGGGCGCTTATAGGCCGGAAAAATGCTCAGCCAGAGAAAATCAGGTCACCGGTGCCGGGTTAAACACCGCCAGCTGGTTGTGCAGTCCCCACTGATCCGAGAAGGTTTTCTTACGTCCGCTCGCCACGTCGAGAATGAACTCGAACAGCTTCAGACCGACATCTTCAATGGTTTCCTCACCGGTAGCGATGGTTCCGGCATTGATATCCATCAGATCAAACCAACGGTTGGCCAGTTCGGTGCGTGTTGCCATTTTAATCACTGGAACTGCCATCAGACCGTACGGTGTACCGCGACCGGTGGTGAACACCTGCACGGTGATCCCGGACGCGACCTGCTGCGTGCCGCATACAAAGTCGCTGGCAGGCGTTGCTGCGTAAATCAGGCCGCGTTTGGTCGGACGCTGGCCCGGCGATAACACTTCCACAATGGCGCTCTTACCCGATTTGGCAATGGAGCCCAGCGCTTTTTCAACCACGTTAGCCAGACCGCCTTTCTTGTTGCCCGGAGAGGGGTTAGCGCTGCGGTCGGTTTGTCCCAAATCCAGGTAGTTATCGTACCAGGCCATCTCTTCGAGCAGGCGCTTGCCCACTTCTTCATTGATGGCGCGCGGCGTTAACAGGTGGATGGCGTCACGCACTTCAGTCACTTCCGAAAACATCACGGTGGCACCGCAGCGCACCAACAGATCGGACGCGTAGCCCACTGCCGGGTTAGCGGTGACGCCAGAAAACGCATCGCTGCCGCCGCACTGCATGCCGACCACCAGTTCAGAGGCCGGGCAGGTTTCTCGCTGACGCTGGTTGAGTTTTACCAGATGGCGCTCGGCAACCTGCAAAATGTCTTCAACCATCGATTTGAAGCCTACGTGTTTTTCATCCTGCAGGCTGACAATGCTGGCGCTGTCTACCGGGATGCTTTTCACATCGTGCGTGCCTTCTAACAGGCGTTCCGGCTGGAGTTTTTCGCAGCCGAGTCCGATAACCATCACTTCGCCACCGAAGTTGGGGTTCAGGGCAATGTTATGGATGGTACGAATCGGCACGATAGCGGCCGGTGCATTGATGGCTACACCGCAACCGTACAGATGGTTCAGCCCCACCACGCCGTCAACGTTCGGGTATTTGGGCAGCAGATCGCGCTCAATGATTTTCACCACATAATCCACCACGCCCGCTACGCAGTGTACGCTGGTGGAGATGCCGAGCAGGTTCTTGGTGCCCACGCTGCCGTCGGCATTACGGTAGCCTTCGAAGGTGTAGCCTTCAAGAGGAGGAAGCGGCTCCGGCACTTTGGTTGCCAGCGGCAGCGTCTCCAGCGGCGGGGCTTTGGGCAGCTCAACCATTGACTCATCAATCCAACTACCGCGTGCGATGTCGCGAACGGCGTAACCGATCACTTCGCCATAGCGCACGATTTCGCCGTGAACAGCAATATCCGTTAGCGCCACTTTATGACCCTGGGGAATATGTTCAATCAGCGCCAGTCCGTCCGGGAAACGTGTCCCGGCTTTCAGACCATTGTCATTGACAATAATCGCCACATTATCAGTGTCGTGTACTTTAATATAAAACGCCGTGGGCGATTCTTGTCTAATTTCGATGTCGGCCATTGTCCAGTATTCTCCAGCCAGGTGGTGATAATAGATATATATCGAATCTAATTATAAGTAATAAAGACTCAGTGTCGTGGAATAAGAATGTCAGGAGTTTTAATTTAAGAATGTGAGCGAGATCACTTAAACTTAGAAACGCCGCGCCACCAAGGGTATCAATACGTAAATGTGTGCATCAGCGCCCATGGTTATGTGTATATGCACAAAATAATATTTTAATATTATGCTTTTAATGAGCGTTTGCACAATGATTAACAACGCTGCGCTGATTATACTGAATCACGGTTTAATAGCGACTGATAAATAAAAGCGTATTTTATCTTACGGTAATTTATCAGCGTAAACATCCTTCAAAATAATAATAAAAATCTTTTTGTACCTGAGGTAAATAGAATGATACTGGATACGGTTGTAGAGAAAAAGAAAGGTACGCACACCCGATATTTAATACTGCTGATAATATTTATTGTCACTGCCGTAAACTATGCAGACCGCGCGACGTTGTCTATTGCCGGTACTGAAGTGGCCAAAGAGTTGCAGCTCAGCGCCATATCAATGGGTTACATTTTCTCCGCCTTCGGCTGGGCCTATTTGCTGATGCAAATTCCCGGCGGCTGGCTGCTCGACAAGTTTGGTTCGAAGAAAGTCTATACCTACAGTCTTTTCTTCTGGTCGCTGTTTACCTTCCTGCAGGGTTTTGTCGATATGTTCCCGCTGGCCTGGGCGGGGATCTCCATGTTTATCATGCGGTTTATGCTGGGCTTCTCGGAAGCGCCTTCCTTCCCGGCTAACGCCCGTATTGTTGCGGCTTGGTTCCCGACCAAAGAGCGTGGCACGGCCTCTGCGATTTTTAACTCCGCGCAGTATTTCTCACTGGCGCTGTTTTCACCGTTGCTGGGCTGGCTGACCTTCGCCTGGGGCTGGGAACACGTCTTTACCGTGATGGGCGTGATTGGCTTTGTGCTGACCGGACTGTGGGTAAAACTGATCCATAACCCTACCGATCACCCACGGATGTCGCAGGAAGAGCTGAAGTTTATCTCGGATAACGGCGCGGTAGTGGATATGGACCACAAGAAGCCGGGTGGTGCTGCGGCGAGCGGTCCGAAACTGCATTACATCAAGCAACTGCTGACAAACCGCATGATGCTGGGGGTGTTCTTTGGACAGTATTTTATCAACACCATCACCTGGTTCTTCCTGACCTGGTTCCCTATCTACCTGGTGCAGGAAAAAGGTATGTCGATCCTGAAAGTCGGCCTGGTCGCGTCTATTCCGGCACTGTGTGGATTTGCTGGTGGTGTACTGGGCGGCGTGTTCTCGGATTACCTGATTAAACGCGGCGCCAGCATCACCCTGGCGCGTAAGCTGCCGATCGTGCTCGGAATGCTGCTCGCCTCAACCATTATCCTGTGCAATTACACGGATAATACCACCTTCGTAGTGGCGCTGATGGCGCTGGCGTTCTTCGGTAAAGGTTTTGGCGCGCTGGGTTGGCCGGTGATTTCCGATACCGCCCCGAAAGAGATTGTGGGTCTGTGCGGTGGCGTGTTTAACGTATTTGGTAACGTGGCTTCTATCGTAACCCCGCTGGTGATTGGTTACCTGGTGAGCGAGCTGCACTCATTTAATGCTGCGCTGGTATTTGTAGGGTGCTCGGCGCTGATGGCGATGGTTTGCTACCTGTTTATTGTCGGTGACATTAAACGTATGGAATTGCAGAAATAAACAAAGGTATAGGCGATGAATAACACGATTTTCCCAAACAAATTTAAAGCGGCACTTGCGGCGCATCAGGTTCAGATTGGCTGCTGGTCCGCGCTGGCAAGCCCGATCAGTACCGAAGTATTAGGCCTGGCCGGTTTTGACTGGCTGGTGCTGGACGGTGAACATGCGCCAAACGATATCTCGACGTTTATCCCACAGCTGATGGCGCTGAAAGGCAGTTCCAGCGCGCCGGTTGTACGTGTGCCGACCAACGAGCCGGTGATCATCAAGCGTCTGCTGGATATTGGTTTCTATAACTTCCTGATTCCGTTTGTTGAGACCGAAGAAGATGCGGTGAACGCCGTGGCATCTACCCGCTATCCGCCGGAAGGTATTCGCGGCGTATCGGTTTCTCACCGCGCCAATATGTTTGGCACCGTGCCGGACTACTTCGCACAGTCAAATAAAAACATCACCATCATCGTGCAGATCGAAAGTCAGCAGGGTGTTGATAACGTGGATGCGATTGCCGCAACCAAAGGCGTGGACGGTATTTTCGTCGGCCCAAGCGACCTGGCCGCCGCGTTAGGCCACTTGGGCAATGCCTCCCATCCGGAAGTGCAAAAGGCGATTCAGCACATCTTTGCGGTCGCGAAAAAGCACGGTAAGCCAAGCGGCATTCTGGCACCGGTTGATGCAGATGCCCGTCGCTATCTGGACTGGGGCGCGACGTTTGTTGCCGTCGGTAGCGATCTCGGCGTGTTCCGTTCAGCGACGCAAAAACTGGCTGATTCTTTTAAGAAATAACCACCATCGACAGTATAGAGAGATAAAGACATGACAATGAAAGTAGGTTTTATTGGCCTCGGTATTATGGGTAAACCAATGAGTAAAAACCTCCTCAAGGCAGGTTACTCGCTGGTGGTTGCTGACCGTAACCCAGAAGCGATTGCGGAAGTCATCGCCGCAGGTGCAGAAACCGCTACCACGGCGAAAGCCATTGCTGAACAGTGCGATGTGATTATCACCATGCTGCCGAATTCTCCACACGTAAAAGAAGTGGCGTTGGGCGAAGGCGGTATCATCGAAGGCGCGAAGCCGGGCACCGTTCTGATCGACATGAGTTCAATCGCCCCGTTAGCCAGTCGTGAAATCAGCGATGCGCTGAAAGCGAAAGGCGTGGATATGCTGGATGCACCGGTGAGTGGCGGCGAACCGAAGGCAATTGATGGCACGTTGTCGGTGATGGTTGGTGGTGATAAAGCGATTTTCGACAAGTACTACGACCTGCTGAAAGCGATGGCGGGTTCTGTGGTGCATACCGGCGACATTGGCGCGGGTAACGTCACTAAGCTGGCAAACCAGGTGATCGTGGCGCTGAATATTGCGGCGATGTCTGAAGCGCTGACCCTGGCGACCAAAGCGGGTGTGAACCCGGATCTGGTGTATCAGGCTATTCGCGGCGGACTGGCGGGCAGCACCGTGCTGGATGCCAAAGCGCCGATGGTGATGGACCGTAACTTTAAACCGGGTTTCCGTATTGACCTGCACATCAAAGATCTGGCGAATGCGCTGGATACCTCACACGGCGTGGGTGCACAGCTGCCGCTGACTGCAGCGGTAATGGAAATGATGCAGGCGCTGCGCGCTGATGGGCTGGGAACGGCTGACCACAGTGCGTTGGCATGCTACTACGAAAAACTGGCGAAAGTGGAAGTCACTCGCTAACAAGAAGGGCGCGACTGCGCGCCCTGTAATTCTTGCCTCGCGCGGCACTGTCAGGCTACATAACTATGAAAATCGTAATTGCCCCAGACTCTTATAAAGAAAGCCTTTCTGCCACCGAGGTAGCGCAGGCGATAGAAAAAGGATTTCGGGAAATTTTTCCCGATGCGCACTATGTTTCTGTTCCGGTCGCCGATGGCGGCGAAGGGACCGTTGAAGCGATGATTGCCGCCACGCAGGGAACGGAACATTTTGCGTGGGTAACGGGACCGTTGGGCGAAAAAGTGAATGCCAGCTGGGGCATGTCCGGAGGCGGTAACACCGCGTTTATCGAAATGGCGGCAGCCAGTGGGCTGGCGTTGGTCCCTCCAGAAAAACGAAACCCCTTAGTCACCACGTCGCGTGGTACCGGGGAGTTGATTCTCAAGGCGCTGGAAAGCGGCGCGCAAAATATCATTATTGGTATTGGCGGCAGTGCGACCAACGACGGTGGTGCGGGTATGGTACAGGCGCTGGGGGCAAAACTCTGTGACGCCAACGGTACTGACATTGGCTATGGCGGCGGTTGCCTGAATAGCCTGAATACCATTGATATCTTGGGTCTGGATCCGCGCTTAAAAACCTGTTCGATTCGTGTTGCCTGTGATGTGACGAATCCATTGACCGGCGAAAACGGTGCATCCCGCATTTTTGGTCCGCAGAAGGGCGCGACTGAAGAACGCATTATCGAGCTGGATCGTAATTTGTCTCACTTTGCCGACATCATAAAAAAATCGTTGCGCGTTGATGTGAAAAATGTGCCCGGAGCCGGAGCCGCTGGCGGTATGGGGGCGGCATTAATGGCATTTTTAGGTGCAGAACTGCGTAGCGGGATAGAGATTGTGACCCAGGCGTTGAATCTGGAAGAGCATATTCACGACTGTACGCTGGTGGTTACCGGTGAAGGACGCCTCGACAGCCAGAGTATTCACGGCAAAGTGCCTGTCGGCGTGGCAAGTGTGGCGAAGAAATACCACAAGCCGGTGATCGGTATTGCGGGCAGCCTGACACGCGATGTGGGCGTGGTGCATCAATATGGTATCGATGCCGTGTTTAGCGTATTGACCAGCATAGGTACGCTGGAAGAGGCCTTCCGGGGAGCATTTGATAATATTTATCGGTCATCCAGAAACATCGCCGCTACGTTGGCGATAGGAATGCGCAGTGCGGGGTGACATTGGCCCGCAAACCCTCTATACTTCGCGCCGAAGCTGACCAGACAGTCGCCGCTTCGTCGTCGTCCTCTTCGGGGGAGACGGGCGGAGGGGAGGAAAGTCCGGGCTCCATAGGGCAGGGTGCCAGGTAACGCCTGGGGGGGAAACCCACGACCAGTGCAACAGAGAGCAAACCGCCGATGGCCCACGCAAGTGGGATCAGGTAAGGGTGAAAGGGTGCGGTAAGAGCGCACCGCGCGGCTGGTAACAGTCCGTGGCACGGTAAACTCCACCCGGAGCAAGGCCAAATAGGGGTTCACAAGGTACGGCCCGTACTGAACCCGGGTAGGCTGCTTGAGCCAGTGAGCGATTGCTGGCCTAGATGAATGACTGTCCACGACAGAACCCGGCTTATCGGTCAGCTTCAACTCATTCAAAAACAATACGTTGGTGTGTCTCAGGCCTTAATAGGTGAAAATGTGACACAGACTGTGATACAGACGAGGCACACCAACGGCTGTTCCATCCCGAATATCCTAAAGCGTGGCAACCGTTACAGCCTTCATTTTAGACTGCCTTCAGGCGGTTTCTTTCGTGTGTCGCTGGGCTGCGATTCAGCCAGTAGAGCAAGATTTATATCTTCCCGTCTCTCGATGTTCATTTCTTTTGTAAAATCGTCCAAGATGGAGCCAGCCCAACTATTGGATATAGTGCAGAAAATGAAGAAGTTAGAACAAGACGATATTGATCGTTATTTGCTTAAAATTCAGGCAGATTTTTACGCCGCAGCAAAAAAAATTCCCGCAACTGTACGTAACACCCTGCGAGAATCCGGTTCATTGGCTCGTGAAAAACGTAATGCGCGTGATTTTGGATTACTACTTGATGGAACCTTTAAACAAGATGTTGAACCGCTGTCGACAGATTCAGTCATAGAGCAACTTGGTAGCCAGTTTGATCTTACGGGCATGGCGGATGAAGTCGATTATTTGGCCTCAGAGTACGACCTTCTCTTGAGACATTACTGCGATGCACATATAGCCTTTATGGATCAACGACATTCTGATTATCGCCAGATCGTTAACTCTATGCGACCTGACAATTATAACGTTTCCATCTCAGAGGATAAGCCTGAAAAACCATTGCGCTCTAAACTGACCCTATCTGAGGCATGGAAAGGTTTTGTAAATTTTAGGTCGGGCTGGACCCCTAAAATTCGGCAGGGGAATGAAAAATACTATGAAGTGATAGAGGCAGTTTTGGGAGCTGATACTCAAGTTTCTGACATTACTCGGCGCGATATTAAAAACCTGCTTGAGGTAGTTGAAGGTTTACCTCGTCAGAATAAGAGGCCTTATAACCGAATGACTATTGAGCAATGTTTGGACTTGGATGAAGTTCCAGAAGCAGACCTGGTTTCACCCAAAACGGTCAAAGATTATCTGAAGTTGTGTCAGGGACTGTTTTCAACCTACCTGACTAAAGAAGAGGATATTCTTGAATCATCACCGACACTTAATGTTCCGTACCAAGCTAAAAGCCTCAGCTATGGTTATTACACCGGAGCAGAAATGCGAAAATTGGTATGTCACTTCGCGACTTTGGATGGTTGGAAAAAATGGGTTTTTTTGCTACTGGCGTATACTGGCGCTCGGCGCTCTGAAATCGCAAAACTGAATGTTTCTGATGTGCGGTTGGACGAGGACAGTCAGAGACATTACATAATGATTGGGGATAGTAAAACTGAGGCAGGGATTCGGCAGGTTCCTATCTCACAACGTTTGATCAATATGGGTTTTTTGGATTATTTGGATAGCAAAAAGGCAGATACTAATTTGTTCCCCGAAATCACTAATACAAGTCAGGTAACGCGGCTTTTTCATGCGATACGTGAACAATTGGGTATTGATTATCTTGATGATTATAAAAATAGACGTATTGTGCATAGCTTACGTCACACTTTCGTAACTGAAATTCAGGCAAAGCACACCCTCACACTTGTTCAGCAAACGATAGGTCACGAACATTCAAACCAAGGACAAACCAAGGTTTACACGGGCAAGATGAAAGTTTCGGATTTGCTTCCAGTCGTTGATAGTGTTGACTGGTTTTAGTGATAGTCATTCTAATTCAATGGGTTTGCTGAGTCGTAGCTAAGCGTTTATCGACAGGGAAGCACAATGTCGGAGTATCGCAAAAACGGAAAAATTGCAGAAGCAAACCTGAAAAATACCGCAGATTAAAATATTCTTTGCACTGCTATTTGTTTTGAGTTATTGTTATTTTGGGTTTCTATATTCCGTGTAAACTTTCTTCGAAAAAATTTCATCCATCTTTTTTGCCGTCAGGCTTTGCTTGATGGGGTTTGCACTACCTGTACCCGCTTCGTTTTACGGTGGTCAGATGGTAATAACTTATACGTGTGTGCGTGTACGCGAGGGTTGTTTATATAACTAACTTGGGGGGTATTGTGTCAGAAGAAGGATGTGCTCAGTCAATGCTCACACAGGCTACGCCTTACACAACCAAAGGTCATGCACACGGGCGTTACAGGGTAATCGATGGTGATGTTTTCATTCGTCATGGTTACTCCTACCCGATCAACACCACCGACCAATCTGGTGTTCGCCTTGATATCCTTACCCCTATAGCAGAACAGCTTGATGCAATACTGTCCATCTACAGCCGGGTTTACTTCTCTCGCTTCGATTTACGCTTACCTGAGAATACCCCAATAGACACAGGCAACAGGTGGGTAAGCGACCTGTTTAAAAAACTACGTGAACGCCTGAGGGCTAAATTAAACAGGCCTGAGGGATTGGCAGAACCGATCCTCAACTTTGCTTATGGCTGGGTACGGGAGCAAGAGAAAGCAAAACAGGTGCATTACCATTGCTGGATTGCCCTCCCGCATCGACAGGTCAGACGCCTTGGGACACCCACAAGTGGCATTGCCGGAAGCATTGTTGAAATCTGGATGGGTCTGACGGGCGGTAAAGCAGCGCTGGTGGAGCTGCCAAAGGCAACGGAAAGATATCCGAATTATTACATTATCGAAAGAAATAAGCCGAAAACGCTCGAGGGGCCTTTTCTGTGGGTATCGTATCTGGCGAAAGAGCGTGGAAAGTATCAGACCGGAAATGGGGATCGGGTCCACTCAACATCAAAATTGAGCAATAAAAACCATAATTGCTAAATCCTTAGTGTAACGCTCTCTACGGCCTTCAAATTAGGAAGTAGTACCTACGCATTACCCATACTACAAAAAACGCTCACGATAGCGCTCATTGCGTTTAACAATGCCTTCTCTCATATACTACGGCTTAACTTTTAAATATAGCACTCCATCACTATCTTTTCCAGGTGGATTTAAGCTGGTGTGCGGCTCCGCTGGAGTTACTGTCGCCAGAATATTTCGAATTAATTGACCCGAAAATAGCCATAATTAAGCCTCAAACGTTGGCAGGGCAGCATCTGAATCTGAGTGAAGACAGGTTAAATCTTACGCCTCTTTGATGTTCCAGTTTCGTTTGATAGTCGGGAGACTTAAATTCAATGCTAACGCCGCTTTGGACTGACTCAGCCCCTTAGCTCTGGCTTCCTGTACACGCTGAAGGGTATCTGCCGCAACCGGACGGCCTAACTTCTTCCCTTCCTTCCTGGCTCTTACTAATCCTTCTTTTGTGCGTTCAATAATGCGGGATTTTTCGAACTCCGCAAACGCTGAAAACATTTGTAGCATCAGCTTCCCTTCCGCGCTGGAAAGGTTACGCACAGGCAGATCCAGCGACACTACATCTATCTCTTTTTCTACCAACATCGCTATAGTTTGCTGCACATCGATGTTGTCACGACCTAAGCGATCTAGCTTCAGCACCACTAGTCGATCCCCAGCTTCCAGCTTATGAGTAACCATATCGGCAAAGCCTTTACGCTTCATTGCCTGTACGCCACCGGATACCGTCTCCGAGACAACACGATTCTCAGGCACTTCATAACCAGCCTGACGAATCGCCATAATCTGGTTTTCTGTTGACTGTTCGCTGGTAGACACACGGCAATATGCAAATGTACGGCTCATAATCGCTCTCCTGATTGGTGTCAAAAACGGTATCATAATCAACTAATGGTATCATAATGTCAATGTGCTAATTTAATGATACTAATTTAGGGTAGGGTTTACTGGTGTCATAAAACGTTAGATTGTTGATACCAGCTAGGTCAATGTCATTGACCTGTATGATATTTGTAAAAGATCGAGAGTTGCCTTTGGAAGCTAACGGAACATGCTTGACCGATCAGACAATCATTTAGCAATTTTTTGTGAAGAGACGAGATAAGACATACCTGATGAAAATTCTATCGTATTGGGTATATGACGAACAGCGGAACTTTGTGTATTAAATATAGTTAAAACAATAATTTAATATTAACAAAAAAAATATAAAGTTTAGGTCAAAGTTGTCGATAACTTGAATGACACAGGTAAGCTTGGCTTATACACCCAAAAGGAAAATTTTATGGCACAAGTCATCAATACTAACAGCCTGTCGCTGTTGACTCAAAATAACCTGAACAAATCACAGTCTTCTCTGAGTTCGGCTATCGAGCGTCTGTCTTCCGGACTGCGTATCAACAGCGCGAAAGAC
>NZ_SZWV01000093.1:0-1382 GCF_005280945.1 Citrobacter sp. wls718 | reverse complement strand
GAGATTCAGGGGGCCAGTCTAGAAAGTGTGTCCAGGTTGTGGTGTTAAAAAACCATATCAGTCTCCCGTGAGAGGATTCATTTTTTTAGGTTTCATCGCAATCGCGATTTATAAAGGATGTAGTGGCGGTGGTAGTGAGAATACTGGGAACGCCTATTACTCGAATGATGTAGCTAGCAATGATGCCCCAACAAGCCAGCCATTTGTTGCGCGTGAAGCAGTAAAGGTAAAGAAAGCTGCGTCGGTGAACCTTATGCCAGCATCAACTACGCCATTCACTCAATCTCAAGTCTGTAAGGCAGCAATTGCAGGTATGTTCGGTAAGAGTGTGGGTAAAACTCAAGTAGCCAAAACGAAAACGGCTGGAGTGTTTACTGTTTCATACATGCGCCCTTCGGATAACCAGCGTTTTTCATTCAACTGTAAATTATCTGATGACAACGTGATTTGGACAGAGTCAGGTCAAAGTTCTAACCGTTGGCGGGGTACTAGTAATGTTGAATTTAATGTGGTGTTTATGGTTCGATATGACGAACTCACAGTGAAAGAGTTACACGCGGACTCTGACGACGTAACGTACAAATTCAGAATGAAAGATTTCCGATGACGAATCTCAAGGGCTGCATCTAGCGGCCTCTTTTAGTAACGTCATGTTGAAAACAAAACAAGATGCAAGCTCAGCTAAACGGATCCATATTTATTGAGTTAGTTACTCATTCTCTTGACCAAGTATCCTTTTAAATAATGATAACCAACTGATAATATTAATATTTAATCAGAGTAATCTGAAGAGGTTATTCTGCTAACCCAGTCAAACATGATCTGCATATGGTTGCCATTTGGTCTAATCATTCCGACTTGGCAAGCATTAACACCTGTTGTTTCCCCTATCAGAATACGCCCATCTAGCATATGTACTTTTATACCCACCCCTTGTTTAAAGCACTTATTGCAGATAGAGAAAAAGTCTTTCCTTGTTGGGTCACATGGCTGAACATTAAAAACATCAGCAGCAATAAGTCTTGCGGTTAAACTTTCGCCAATCGGCAATTCTTCGAGTGATGCGAGAAACTCAAGTTTTACCTCAATCCTATTGCTTCCCTTAGCTTCATCAGATGCCAAGATCATATTTTCTTTCTGATTAAACTTTGAAATATAACCGATTATTGATTGCCCGTTGCCGCTTACCAACTTTACAGGATAATCATTGAAGCGTAGAAATTGTATCCTGCGAGCAAGCGTAGAATATTCACGGGGCCATTTTTCCGCTTCTCGACCATATGAGATATCATTCATAACAGTTGTACCTTAGAACCAGTTTTAGCACATTAAACAAAAAAGCCCCGCAATCACGGGGCTTAGGGAAGGTGCGAACAAGTTCC
>NZ_SZWV01000092.1:20769-24394 GCF_005280945.1 Citrobacter sp. wls718 | reverse complement strand
ATCAGTAAGTTGGCAGCATCACCAAAAAGCCGATAATAATATCGGCTTTTTTTATAAGTAATCAGTAAATTCATTCGAATTGCAGCAAGGCGGCAAGATCGTTAATCCCCGAGAGCATAGATTACTATGTGACCGGGGTTAACGAACGCAGCCAACACCGCTGCGGTTCGAAGGAAGAAGCTGATTAACGCCAGGACTTATAACGGTTAATCAAACCGTTAGTCGAGCAATCATGGCTGTTGATCTCTTGATCATCGTTCAACTCAGGCAGAATGCGGTTCGCCAGCTGTTTGCCCAGCTCTACGCCCCACTGGTCGAAGGTGAAGATGTTCAGGATAACGCCCTGAGTAAAGATTTTATGCTCATACAGCGCAATCAGTGCACCCAGGCTGTACGGAGTGATTTCGCGCAGCAGGATAGAGTTCGTAGGACGGTTGCCTTCGAACACTTTGAACGGCACAACGTGGTCCAGCGTCGCCGGATCTTTACCCTGGTCGCGGTATTCTTGTTCAACCACTTCACGAGACTTGCCAAACGCCAGCGCTTCGGTCTGGGCGAAGAAGTTAGACAGCAGCTTCGGATGGTGGTCAGACAGCGGGTTATGCGTGATAGCCGGAGCGATGAAATCGCACGGCACCATTTTGGTCCCCTGGTGGATCAACTGATAGAACGCATGCTGACCGTTGGTCCCCGGCTCACCCCAGATGATTGGGCCAGTCTGGTAATCCACCGCATTGCCGTTACGGTCAACGTATTTACCGTTGGATTCCATGTTGCCCTGCTGGAAGTAGGCCGCAAAGCGATGCATATACTGGTCGTACGGCAGAATGGCTTCGGTTTCGGCACCAAAGAAGTTGTTGTACCAGATACCGATCAGCGCCAGCAGTACCGGCAGGTTTTTCTCCGCTGGGGTAGTGGAGAAATGTTTATCCATGGCGTGCGCGCCGGACAGCAGTTCAACGAAGTTGTCGTAGCCCACGGACAGGATGATCGACAGACCAATCGCTGACCACAGGGAATAACGACCGCCAACCCAGTCCCAGAACTCGAACATGTTGGCCGTATCGATACCGAACTCACCGACTGCTTTCGCATTGGTGGACAGCGCCGCGAAGTGTTTTGCCACGTGTTTTTCATCACCGGCGGTCGCCAGGAACCAGTCGCGCGCGCTATGGGCGTTGGTCATGGTTTCCTGGGTGGTGAAGGTTTTAGAGGCGACCAGGAACAGCGTGGTTTCCGGATTCACTTTCTTCAGTACTTCGGCGATGTGCGTACCATCGACGTTAGACACAAAGTGCATATTCAGGTGATTTTTGTACGGACGCAGCGCTTCGGTCACCATGAACGGACCGAGGTCGGAGCCACCGATACCGATGTTCACCACATCCGTAATCGCTTTGCCGGTGTAGCCTTTCCAGCTGCCGGAGATAATCGCTTCAGAGAAGGATTTCATCTTCTCCAGCACCGCATTCACTTCCGGCATCACATCTTTGCCGTCCACGATGATCGGGGTATTGCTACGGTTGCGCAGCGCCACATGCAGCACCGCACGATCTTCCGTACGGTTGATCTTCTCACCGGAGAACATGGACTTGATAGCACCGCTCAGGTCGGTCTCTTTTGCCAGGTCCTGCAGTTTCGCCAGCGTTTCTTCGGTGATGCGGTTTTTGGAAAAATCCACCAGCATCAAATCGTCAAACGTTGCGGAAAACTTGGCGAAACGATCGCTATCTTTCGCGAACAAGTCCGCGATCGTAACGTCTTTCATCTCTTCAAAGTGTTTTTGTAGTGCCTGCCAGGCTGAGGTCTGCGTTGGATTGATGTTTTTCATTAGCAATACTCTTCTGATTTTGAGAAATGTGACTGAGATCGATTGTAACGCCAGTCACAGAAAAGTGTGATTGTTTTAGTGCCGTTGTCCTGGCGTCCATCAAACAGGGGTAATTATAAGCTCGGTTACTCAGGGCTACAGCAGCATGAAAAATCCGCATAATCCCAGCATTGACAGTACAGGCCATGCCTTTTATTTATATACATAAAGTCATTCGATATGCGTCAAGGCGGCAAACCTGCTCGCCACAGGAGCTTACTGAAGTAAATGACTGTGGTGAGCAGGTGCAGCCAACGAAGAGGCAGATTGAAGGACGAAATGTAATACGGTATTTGCGCCTGCACCGGTTTCCGTTCTGCCTTTGTGCCATGGTCGCTCTATTCATTCCCTGACACGAGGTAGTTATGACTGATGTAGTTGTCTCCAAGTTTGGCGGTACCAGCGTCGCGGATTTCGACGCCATGAACCGCAGCGCTGATGTGGTGCTTTCCGATGCTAACGTCCGTTTAGTGGTGCTTTCCGCTTCAGCGGGTATTACTAACCTGCTGGTCGCTTTGGCTGAAGGGCTGGAGGCAACTGAACGCTTCGAGAAACTCGACGCTATTCGTCAGATCCAGTTCGATATTCTGGAGCGTTTGCGTTATCCAAACGTGATCCGCGAAGAGATCGAACGTCTGCTGGAAAATATCACCACGCTGGCGGAAGCGGCTTCGCTGGCGACCTCAACCGCGCTGACTGACGAACTGGTCAGCCACGGTGAACTGATGTCCACCCTGCTGTTTGTCGAAATCCTGCGCGAGCGTAATGTTCAGGCGCAGTGGTTTGACGTGCGTAAAGTGATGCGTACCAACGATCGTTTTGGTCGCGCAGAACCAGATGTCGTGGCGCTGTCTGAACTGGCCACGCTGCAGCTGGCACCGCGCCTTGAAGAAGGTCTGGTGATCACCCAGGGCTTTATCGGCAGCGAAAGCAAAGGCCGCACTACCACACTGGGGCGCGGCGGCAGCGACTATACCGCCGCCTTGCTGGCAGAAGCCCTGCACGCCGCACGCGTCGATATCTGGACCGATGTACCGGGCATTTACACGACCGACCCGCGCGTAGTGCCAGCCGCAAAACGCATTGATGAAATTGCCTTTGAAGAGGCCGCAGAACTGGCGACCTTCGGCGCAAAAGTCCTGCACCCGGCGACGCTGCTCCCTGCCGTACGTAGCGATATTCCGGTGTTTGTCGGCTCCAGCAAAGACCCCAAAGCAGGCGGCACACTGGTGTGTAATAAAACCGAGAATCCACCGCTATTTCGTGCCCTGGCGCTGCGTCGCAAGCAAACGCTGCTGACGCTGCATAGCCTGAATATGCTGCATTCTCGCGGGTTTTTAGCGGAAGTGTTCGGCATCCTGGCGCGCCACAATATCTCGGTGGATTTGATAACAACCTCAGAAGTCAGCGTAGCACTGACGCTGGATACCACCGGTTCAACGTCCACCGGCGATACGCTGCTCACGCAATCCCTGCTGATGGAGCTGTCCGCGCTGTGCCGGGTCGAGGTAGAAGAAGGTCTGGCATTGGTCGCCCTGATCGGGAACGACCTGTCTAAAGCCTGCGGCGTGGGAAAAGAGGTGTTCGGCGTGCTGGAACCGTTCAACATCCGCATGATTTGCTACGGCGCATCCAGCCATAATCTGTGCTTCTTGGTGCCGGGCAGCGAAGCCGAGCAGGTCGTACAGAAACTGCATCATAATTTGTTTGAGTAATACCAGCCGGATGGCGGATGCGGCGAAACGCCTTATCGGG
>NZ_SZWV01000092.1:0-20740 GCF_005280945.1 Citrobacter sp. wls718 | reverse complement strand
CCTACGGTGAATTCGTAGGCCCGATAAGCGGCAATACCATCGGGCAACACAGTCATGACATCACTGTCTCATATAACAGTCGGTCCAGTTCCCTGACATCGCCTTCCCGGCTATCCGGTAACACCGGTGGCGTTTCGCCTCGCGCCAGCTCCTCGCGGATAAACGCATGCAGCAGTGGACGGCGCAGTCCATATTCCGCTTCCCCTGCCCGCTGCTTGCGTTCTAGCAGGTCGTCTATCTCCTGACGCAGCGGCGCATCCAGCTCGCTCCCCGCCAACAGTTCGGCAAAGCGCATGGGTGGCACGCCTTTTCCCGCTTCGACCCAACGCACGGCCAGCAACGGACGCAGCACGTAGAAGTATTTTTTTAGTCGCACTTCATTGCCTTGCAGATAGCCACGGAAGTTTTTTCGCGCCATCGAATAGTAGCGCCAGCGGGCACGCACAGGCGAAAACCATTTTGGCACCAGCGCTTTCAACGCAGACACCGTCGCGTCATCCTGCTGATAAACCACCGGCGAATCCAGCCACTCGATAAGCGTCGGGTTAGCCCCTTTCAGCAGACCCAACGCTTTACGCCACTCCCAGCCGCACACGTCCAGTTCATCGTCTATAGGCAGTTCAATAACATCACGCGGCGCTTCCACCCGTAGATACCATTCTGGCGGATGAACGTACAAAAATCGCACGTCGTAATCACTGTCCGGAGAGGCGAATCCCCAGCCACGGCTGCCGGATTCACAGGCGTACAGCACCTTCACGCCATCGCGCTGTTCCACCTTTTTTAGCTGGCGCACTACCCGTTCGCGCATCGCGGCGGTCACTCCGTTATTGCTCATTTTACTTATCCTTTTATATTCACCAGACCGTGCAGAACCTGGTCCAGACCACCAAATACCGAGATTTTATCGATACGCTCCGCCACTCTCTCGAGGGTTTCCAGCTCTTTTAAACGCAGCGCCACTGGGTTGTTTTCCATCACTTTCGCTGTGTTCAACAACGCGCGCGTGGCGGCCGTTTCTTCACGTCGACGAATGACGTTGGCCTGCGCCGATTTTTCGGCCTCCACCAGCTGCGACAGGATGGTTTTCATATCGCCTGGCAGCACGATATCTTTCACGCCCAGCGAAGCGACCTCAATGCCAAACGGCGTCATGCGGTTTTTCACCTGCGTGCTTACCACGTCATCAATCACCTGCTTATCTTCCAGCAGTTCGTCCAGCGTTCGGGTACCAACCGCCTCGCGCAGCGCAAACTGCAGCTCACGGTACAAGTGATCCAGCGGTTTTGTCAGTTGGCCAAACGCCTGTAATACGCCGCTGTAGCGCCAGTTCGCCGCCAGATTCAGACGCAGGTTGACCTTATCTTTGGTCAGGATCTCCTGCCCACCGACCTCCAGTACCTGCAAGCGGGTATCAACGACTTCCGCTTCCACCAGATGATTCACCTTCCAGTACGCACTCAGCCCCGGCGGCAACAGTGCCTGCGTCTCACCATCAATTTTCAGCACACCGACGTGCCAGGCCGGAACCTGCACCGTTAAGATCGCGTCACGACCTTTTACCGCACCGCTACGGCGTGGCTGTAACACGGCATTCATCACGTCCGTTGGGACCTGAACCTGACCCGTATCCATGCGTACCAACGTTAACGCCTCCTCGGCTCGCCAGTACAGACGACGGGTTGAAGGCGGTAAAATTTCCTGCAAGACGCCGTTCACATACAGCGCACCGGCTTCGGTCTCGGTTAAATCTGCCGCCACACAGTACTGTTCCACCCACGCAGGCTGGAAGCGACGCAGGTACTCCGCCAGCGCCTCAGGAACATCGCTGCCATCGGCATTTACCACCAGAACATCCGGTGTGTTAAACCACGGCAAACGGTGTTCACCTGCATTCAGCACCTTGTAGTAGTCACCCTGGCGGGATAACAGACCAAGCTGGCCTTTACGAATAGTGATTTTCTTCATCATTTTTTATTCCTTATTGTGAGTCAGGCGCGGGTGCAGGGGCGAAGCGGCAGGGGAATTCCCTTTTGCCTGTCGCACGGCGTCATTACCGGCAGCCTGTTTTGGGCGGTGCTGACTGCGCACGAACCCGTTTTATTTCTATGATTAACAACCAGTTTTCATTTGGAGGATGAAATTGGGAATCGAACCCACTTGGTGGTCATCGGCTGACGGAACACCCCGGGAAAACAGCCTGTGCCGTTCCTGACGTGCCGGCGGGGTTTAATCCCCTGCGTTTTCAGCGTTGTTGACGTATCAGGTATTGCCAGAAGCGTGCCAGAAAGAAAAATCATCAAATTTATTTTTTATTGCTTTGATTAATATAATTTTTATTTTTAACACTCAGATTAATGATTGCCGTTGCGCATAGATTTTTTTATCTTTCAATATCGATATTTATCTTTATGGATAAAGCATGAAAAAACGGCGGGTGGTGATTGGCGTTCTGGGCACGGTGCTGGATAAGCGCGGTAAACGGGGGAATCGGTTTAAGAAATGGCGCCCTACGGTTGGACTGTGCCAGCAGGCTGATTTCCCCATCGACAGACTGGAACTGCTCCACCAGCCGCGCGACGAAAGCATGGCACAGCGGCTGATTGAAGATGTCGCCCTGCTCTCTCCTCATACCGAGGTGCGCCCGCATGCGGTGACCATTAACGACCCGTGGGATTTTGAGGAGGTTTACGCCGCGTTCCTCGACTTCGCCACCCACTACACATTTGATACTGAAAACGAAGAGTATCTGGTGCATATCACCACCGGCACACACGTGGCGCAGATTTGTTGGTTCCTGCTGACGGAGGCGCGCTATCTGCCGGCCAGCCTTTTGCAATCCAGCCCGGCACCGCGAGGTTCATCTGATGAGGCCGTCGCCGCAGGTGTCTGCTCGGTTATCGATCTCGATTTAAGCCGCTATACCGCGCTAACCAGCCGCTTTCAGCGTGAGCAGCAGCAATCGGTCTCCTTCCTGAAAGCCGGTATTGATACCCGTAATGCCACGTTTAATACGCTCATCGACCGTATTGAGCGCGTGGCGCTGCGCTCGACCGATCCGATTCTACTGACAGGTCCCACCGGCGCGGGGAAATCGTTCCTCGCCAAACGGATTTTTCAGCTACGCCAGTCACGCCATCTGGTGGCCGGTAAACTGGTAGCGGTTAACTGCGCCACCCTGCGCGGTGACAACGCAATGTCGACATTATTCGGACACGTCAAAGGCGCGTTTACCGGCGCACTTACGCCACGCACCGGTCTGTTGCGCGAGGCTGACGGTGGGGTGTTATTTCTCGATGAGATTGCCGAACTGGGGCTGGACGAGCAGGCTATGCTGCTGAAAGCGATTGAAGAAAAAACCTTTTTTCCGTTTGGTGGCGACAAAGAGGTGCACAGCGATTTCCAGTTGATTGCCGGGACGCATCGCGATATGCAGCAGTGGGTGGCAGAAGGTCGTTTTCGCGAAGATCTCTACGCGCGCATCAATATGTGGCGCTTTGCCCTGCCCGGTCTGGCGCAGCGGCGGGAAGATATCGCACCCAACGTGGAGTATGAGCTCCAGCGCTTTTCTAGCCTCAAACAGGCGCAGACTCGCTTTGATAAAGAAGCGCGCGAGCGCTATCTGGCTTTCGCCTGTTCACCAAAGGCGCTATGGCGCGGCAACTTTCGCGAGCTGAGTTCATCCGTTGCACGCATGGCGACGCTGGCCGAACAGGGGCGCATCACGCTCGCGCTGGTCGAAGAGGAGATCGCGTTATTGCAGGAAAGCTGGCAGCTCACCGATTCACAGCCGGAATTCGATCTGGACATTGACCTGTTTGATAAGCGTCAGTTAGAAACGGTGATCGACGTCTGCCGACGCAGCGCATCGTTATCTGAAGCGGGCCGCGAGCTGTTTGCCGTTTCCAGACTGAAGAAAGCCAATCCTAACGACGCCGACCGCCTGCGCAAATATCTGGCCCGTTTTGGGCTGAGCTGGGAAAACGTCTGTAGCCAATCATAAAATTAAAAAAAGTACCGGGTGACGCATGCTTACCCGGTCTGGATGCTATCAGCCAGCCCAGGATTACCGTACACTGGGTTAATCGGCAAACTGAGGGCAACCGTATGGCACTCCCCCGCATTACCCAAAAAGAGATGACCGAGCGCGAACAGCGCGAACTGAAAACGCTGCTCGACCGCGCGCGTATTGCACACGGTCGACTGCTAACCAACGCGGAAACCAACAGCATTAAGAAAGAGTACATCGATAAGCTGATGCTGCAGCGCGAAGCTGAGGCTAAAAAAGCCCGCCAGTTGAAGAAAAAGCAGGCTTATAAACCGGATGCGGAATCCTCGTTTTCCTGGTCAGCGAATACGCCAACGCGCGGCAGACGTTAACGCCCTTTCTTCTTACGCCCCGGCTGAACAAAACGTTTACCGTTGGATGCCGGGCGCGCTTTCTCTTTCTCAGCAGCTTTTTCGATTTTCACCACCGGGCGCTTAATGCCTGCAGTTTTTGGCTTCGCTTTCGGCTTCGGTTTCGCTTCCGAGGAAGAGTTTTCAATCAGCTTGAACAGATCGATCAGCTCATCATCGGTCAGGTCACGCCATTCACCCAGCGGCAAACCAGACAAGCCGATGTTCATGATCCGCGTACGTTCAAGTTTTACCACTTCATAGCCAAAGTGTTCGCACATCCGACGGATCTGACGGTTCAGGCCCTGCACCAGAGTGATACGGAAGACAAACGGAGCCTCTTTCCTGACCTTACATTTCTTGGTGACGGTACCGAGAATGGGGACGCCCGCCCCCATGCCACGAATAAAGTCATCGGTTACGGGTTTATCGACCGTCACCAGATACTCTTTCTCATGATCGTTACCGGCACGCAGGATTTTATTCACCAGGTCGCCGTGGTTAGTGAGAAAGATCAGCCCCTGGGAATCTTTGTCCAGACGACCAATCGGGAACACGCGCTTACTGTGATTAACAAAATCAACGATGTTATCGCGCTCACCGTCTTCAGTGGTGCTGACAATACCGACCGGTTTGTTCAGCGCGATAAAAACCAGATCTTCCGCTTCACGCGGCTCAATCAACCGACCATTCACTTTCACGACGTCGCCAGGCATCACCTGATCGCCAATGGTGGCGCGTTTGCCATTCAGGAAGACATTCCCTTGTTCGATAAAGCGATCCGCTTCGCGACGCGAGCAGATTCCGCTTTCACTGATGTATTTGTTTAATCGGATGGATGAGTCGGGCAGCATAATTTCTCCTGTATACACTTCATCCTTCAAGCTGTCTCTGCGTTGGCTGCCCTCACTCACCCAGGTCACATAGCAATCTATGCCCCCAGGGATTCGCTCCCTTGCCGCCTTGATACAACTTGAATGATCTTGTGTATTAAAAGCGAAATATACCCTACCTTGCGGGCGATAAAAATAATCGTGAACGCCAGTCCCGACACTATTTGCGATCTGTCACGCCTTTCAACATAATCAGCCCCGTCATGGCGCTCTAATAACCATTAATCAGAAAATCAATTGCATCTCGAAGTTCAGCCCTGTTTGCGGTCAGGTCTCCCACACAGTTACCCATATTTTTCAAAGGGATGCCTGTCATCATGTGCGTCATCACCACATAGGCTTGCCCACCAATACTAACAACAGGACAAATTTTAGCTGGAGGTACTTCGTCAGGGAACTGACTGAGCGCTATAACGGGTGCAACCAGTACATGCCGCAAAACAGCGGCCACCGGATGCTGTAAGCTAATTAAAAACGGATAAACACTTTTTCCACTTCCAGTGTTCTCATAAGCGCAATACTGCTCCATCAGAATGTCCTTTGAAAATCACTGAACGAACCGTTTTCTTCCACCCATTGATTTAATACTTCTATCGATTTTTTATTATCCCGCAACCATTCTTCGCGTCTGTTCTCACGAAATTTTTCGATTAGGGCTTCGGTTAAAACAGCTGACAGATTGATTTTAAGCTTACGTGCCTCTTCCAGTATCTCTGGAGCCAGAGAGACATTAACTGATTTTTTTACCTTAGATACAGTGCGCATGATAACCCCCATAGCAATGCGCATGACATACCTAAGGTTAGCGTAATAAGCGAGCATTTTCTATTCCCCGACCAGCAAATCATCATGTCACAGTAGGGTGGTTGCACAGACCTGTCACGCCCCGAAGAAAAAGTCTGCGAGGCGCTTTCCTGTTTCCTCCAACCCAGGTATGCCCGCATCACAAACTTACTTAATATCCACTCTCAACTTGTCAATTCAGAATGTAGTTTATAAAATACATGGAACGTACTCATGGAAATTCTTCAGACAATGGTTTTCCAACGTTGGGAGCAAAACCTACGGGACAGGAGAGCTAAAACGCTCATTGCTACACGCCTTTTTCGTTTGGCTAATGGTTTAGCTGGTGATGTCAAACCTGTTGGAGAAGGCATCAGCGAAATGCGCATTTCCAACGGTCCTGGTTACAGGATTTACTTTAAACAGCAAGGCTGCCACATCATCATTTTGTTATGTGGGGGCGATAAAAGCTCACAAGCCAACGATATCACTATGGCAAAAATGCTCGCCCGTTCACTGGATTATCAAGAGATCCGCCACCATGAATAAACTTACTCGGTACGATCCCGCAACTGCGCTGGTTGATGATGAAGAAATTGCCGTATTTATGGCGGACGCCCTCGAAACAGGCGATGCAGCGTACATTGCAAAAGCCCTGGGCGTGGTGGCTCGCGCTAAGGGAATGGCGAACATCGCGGCAGAAACGGGATTATCCCGCGAACAACTTTATCGCTCTTTTAGTGAGAAAGGTAACCCAACGCTGAAAACTACGCTTGCAGTGATGAAGGCGCTCGGTATTGAATTGACACTTAAAAAATAGCCCCTGCTTCTATCTCCCCCCTTCCAACATCGTGAGCCATATCAGTGAGGCGTTATACTGACGGTGGTAACATGACCGCGGTTTGTAATTTTTTGATTACATGGAGAAATGATGGAACTGCTTTTATTGAGTAACTCGACGCTGCCGGGCAAAGCCTGGATGGAACACGCGCTACCGCTGATTGCTGAGCAACTGAACGGTCGCCGTACTGCGGTGTTTATCCCGTTTGCTGGCGTGACGCAAACCTGGGATGAGTACACGGCGAAAACGGCCGCCGTCTTTGCTCCCATGGGCGTCGACGTCACGGGTATTCATACCGTTGCCGATCCGGTGGCGGCAATTGAAAATGCAGACGTGGTGATTGTCGGTGGTGGTAACACCTTCCAGTTGCTGAAAGAGAGTCGCGAACGCGGGCTGCTGGCGCCGATTGTTGACGTGGTCAAACGCGGCGCGCTGTACATTGGCTGGAGTGCAGGTTCCAACCTCGCCTGCCCAACCATCCGTACCACTAACGACATGCCGATTGTCGATCCAAAAGGCTTTGATGCCCTGGGCCTGTTCCCACTGCAGATTAACCCGCACTTCACCAACGCGTTGCCGGAAGGCCACAAAGGCGAAACGCGTGAACAGCGTATTCGCGAGCTGCTGGTGGTTGCGCCAGAGCTGACGGTAATTGGTCTGCCAGAAGGCAACTGGATCAAGGTGAGCGATGGTCAGGCGGTTCTTGGCGGCCCGAACACCACATATATCTTTAAAGCGGGTGAAGACGCGGTTGCCGTTGAAGCAGGCCACTGCTTTTAGTGGATTTGTTGTCTGATGCCGGATGGCGGCTGCGCCTTATCCGGCCTACAAGATTGACGACAAAATTGACGGTTATCCGTAGGCCCGGTAAGCGTAAGCGCCACCGGGCAACATTTCACCTGTCCCCGTTAGTAATCATCCCGTTCGTCGTCTTCGTCCGGTTGCTCCAGCACGCTGTAGGCAACGGAGCAAAATAACGAGTTCAGACGCTGCATGTCGCCTAACAGCGCGAGGTGTAGGGAACTGGTTTCGATGCTCTGCACGTTTTGCTGATGCAGGCGATCGACGTGTGCGTGCGAATAACGACGGTTAAGAATACGAAAACGGTGTTTGCTGCGACGCAGTCGACGGGCGCTGGTCACGTCGCCAGAGAAGAACACGGACATCGCCAGCTTCAGGTTGTTGAGCAGCTGATCGTAGAGCGCATCCAGCTCTTTCAGACCTTCCAGAGAAAAGGCCCGGCGCGCGGCCAGCGACTTATCGGCAATCTCGCTCCCCATGCGTTCGACGATATCGGAAGCCTGCTCCAGGTTGAGCGACATCTCGATAATCTCCGCCCAGCGCTTTGACTCCTCTTCCGCCAGCTCATCTTTTGGCATCCGCGCCAAGTAAAGTTTGATCGCGGTGTACAGCACGTTGATATCGTCGGCCATCCTGCGCAGCTCTTTTTCCTCGCGCGGCTCACCGTGCATCACCCGCTTCAGCCCTTCCATCATCTGCTCCATGGCGTCACCAATACGCAGGGCTTCGCGAGCCGCATTCGCCAGTGCGAGCGTCGGGGTATCGAGTGCGCTGACGTCCAGATGCTTGGGCTTCAGATGGCCGTCCAATTCCGGCTCATCGCGGATAATACGTTTGCAAAAGCGCGCCATCGGTTCGGCGAACGGCACCATTGCCACGCAGCGCACCAGGTTGTAGAAGACGTGGAAGTAGATAACCAGTTCGGATTTTGGCAGCGGCAGTTCATCCATCAGATTCGCCAGCGGATGCACAAACGGCAGAATAATCAGGCTGCCCACCAGCTTAAACAACAGGCTGCCGAGCGCCACGCGGCGGGCGGCAGCGTTGGCGGCACTGTTATTGAGCATCGCCAGCAGGCCGGAGCCGAGGTTCGCACCAATCACCAGACACAGCGCTACCGGGAACGAAATAATACCCGCGGCTGTCAGCGTTGCCGTCAGCAGGACCGCCGCCAGGCTGGAGTAACTGATAATCGCGAACATGGCACCAATCAGCGCATCGAGCATGATATCGCCGGTGAGCGAGGCAAAAATGACCTGCACCCCGTTGGCCTGAGTGATCGGCGTGACCGCCTGCACAATCAGCTCCAGCGCCAGTAAAATGAGCCCCAGCCCGATGCCTACGCGCCCCAGTTGCCCAACGCGGGACTGCTTACGTCCGAGGAAGAAAACAACGCCAATGAAAATCAGCAGCGGCGACAGCCACGAGAGGTCAAAGGTCAGGATACGCGCCATCAGCGCGGTCCCAACGTCAGCGCCAAGCACAATCACCAGCGCAGGCGTCAGCGCCACCAGATCCTGGGCGACAAACGACGTCACCAGCATGGTGGTGGCGTTACTGCTTTGCACCAGAGCAGTAACGCCAATGCCCGCGCAAAAGGCGAGCGGCTTCTTTTCAACGCTACGGCTGAGCACGGTACGCAGGCGTGCGCCAAAGACGCGCATCACGCCGGTACGCACGATATGGGTACCCCAAACCAGCATCGCCACGGCAGAAAGCAGGTGTAACAGAGTTAGCACGGAATCAGGTTCTCCTTATCGTTATATGCTCCTGAGGCTCATGACACCAACGCGCACAAGTTCCCTTCAGTATAAGGGTTTAAACGTAATAAAGAGACAGGGCACTCATTGAGCGCCCTGTTTGTTGTAAAGAAAGATAACAGTTTTGTGAATCAGTCGGCGTCGTAGCCTAAGTTAGGCGCTAACCAGCGCTCAACTTCTGCCACGCTCATGCCTTTACGGAAGGCATAATCTTCAACCTGATCGCGTTGAATTTGTGCGACGGCGTAGTACTTGCTGTCCGGATGACTGAAGTACCAACCGGAAACCGATGCACCAGGCCACATGGCGAAGGATTCTGTGAGTTTCATACCGGTGTGCGTTTCTACATCCAGCAGTTCCCAGATGGTCGCCTTCTCGGTGTGCTCAGGGCACGCCGGATAGCCCGGAGCCGGACGAATACCTTGATAGTTCTCGCGGATCAGTTCGTCATTACTGAGGTTCTCGTTCGCCGCATATCCCCAGTAAACTTTACGCACCCGTTCATGCAGATATTCAGCGAAGGCTTCCGCCAGACGATCGGCAATCGCTTTCACCATGATTTTATTGTAATCATCATGCTGTGCGTCGAACGCGTCAGCCAGCGTGTCTTCTTCCAGGCCGCCGGTGACGGCGAAAGCGCCAATGTAATCCGCTTTACCGGAGGTTTTCGGTGCCACAAAGTCAGACAGGCAGTAGTTAGCAAAACCAACCTTCTCCGTCTGCTGACGCAGATGGTGGCTGACGGTCAGGACGTGCGTCCGCGTTTCATCCCGGTAGATCTCAATGTCATCACCTACGCGGTTAGCCGGGAACAGGCCAACGACACCACGCGGGTTCAGGGTTTTCTCGGCGCTCAATTTATCCAACATGTCGTTGGCATCTTTGAACAGGCGTTTAGCCTCTTCACCCACCACCTCATCTTCCAGAATGCGCGGATATTTCCCGGCCAGCGACCAGGTCATAAAGAACGGTGTCCAGTCGATGTAGTTGCGCAGCGTTTCAATGCTGGCTTCAACTTCCTGCACGCCCAGGCGGTGCACCACTGGCGGGGTATAGTTTTCCCAGTCGAAGGCCAGGTCGTTATCACGCGCGGCCTCCAGCGTCACCGGCGGGGTACGCGGTTTTTTACGCGCATGCTGAATACGCACAGTTTCGTACTCTTTACGCGTGCGGGCGACAAAGTCATCGTGTTGGGTATCAGACAGCAACGCAGCCACCACGCCGACGGTGCGCGAGGCGTTCTGCACATAGACCGTCGGGCCGCTGTAGTTCTGCTCGATTTTCACCGCCGTGTGCGCTTTTGAGGTGGTCGCGCCGCCAATCAGCAGCGGAATAGTAAAGCCCTGGCGCTCCATCTCTTTCGCTACGTTGACCATTTCGTCCAGCGACGGGGTGATCAGCCCGGAAAGGCCAATCAGGTCAGCATTCACTTCGCGTGCGGTGCGCAGGATTTTCTCTGCCGGCACCATCACGCCAAGATCGATAATTTCGTAGTTGTTACACTGCAGCACCACGCCAACGATGTTTTTACCGATGTCGTGCACGTCGCCCTTGACGGTGGCGATCACCATCTTGCCGTTGCTGGAGCCTTTCTCTTTGCTGGCTTCAATGTACGGTTCAAGGTAGGCCACCGCCTGCTTCATCACGCGAGCAGACTTCACCACCTGCGGCAGGAACATTTTACCGTCGCTGAACAGGTCACCAACCACGTTCATGCCGTCCATCAGCGGCCCTTCGATAACCTCAATCGGGCGCGCAGCCTGCTGACGGGCTTCTTCGGTATCCTGCTCGATAAACTCGGTAATGCCTTTCACCAGCGAGTATTCCAGGCGTTTTTTCACGTCCCAGCTGCGCCATTCTGCCAGTTGCGTATTGGCCGTTTCGTCAGTTTTGCTGCCGCGATATTTCTCTGCCAGCTCCAGCAGGCGTTCGGTACCGTCATCGCGGCGGTTGAGGATCACGTCTTCAACCGCATCGCGCAGTTCGGCAGGCAGATCGTCATAAATCGCCAGCTGACCAGCGTTCACAATGCCCATGTCCATGCCGTTGCGAATGGCGTAGTACAGGAACACTGCGTGGATCGCTTCGCGCACCGGGTCATTGCCACGGAACGAGAACGAAACGTTGGAGACACCACCGGAGATTAGCGCATGCGGTAGTTCGCGTTTGATGTCTTCACAGGCACCGATAAAGTCCTGCGCGTAGTTGTTGTGCTCTTCGATGCCGGTCGCGACGGCAAAGATGTTCGGGTCAAAGATAATGTCTTCCGGCGGGAAGCCCACTTCTTCGGTGAGAATTTTGTACGCCCGGCGGCAAATCTCAATTTTACGCGCGCGGGTATCGGCCTGACCCTGTTCATCAAAGGCCATCACCACCACGGCAGCACCGTAGCGACGGACCAGTTTGGCATGATGGATAAACGGCTCAACGCCCTCTTTCATCGAGATGGAGTTAACGATGCCCTTACCCTGAATGCACTTCAGCCCTTTTTCAATGACGTCCCATTTCGAGGAGTCGATCATGATCGGTACGCGAGCAATATCCGGTTCACCGGCGATCAGGTTGAGGAAACGCACCATCGCCGCTTCGGCGTCAAGCATCCCCTCATCCATGTTGATATCGATAATCTGCGCGCCGCTTTCCACCTGCTGGCGAGCAACATCCAGCGCTTCGCTGTATTTTTCTTCTTTAATCAGTCGCTTAAACTTGGCAGAGCCGGTGACGTTAGTACGTTCACCGACGTTAACAAACAGGCTGTCATCACCAATGTTCAGCGGCTCAAGGCCTGAAAGACGGCAGGCAACCGGCAGTTCCGGCAGTTGACGCGGCGGTAAACCTTCAACCGCACGGCTCATGGCGGCAATATGTTCCGGCGTGGTGCCGCAGCAGCCGCCGACGATGTTCAGGAAACCCGCTTCAGCCCATTCGCGGATTTGCTTCGCCATGGTGTCAGCGTCGAGATCGTATTCGCCGAAGGCATTTGGCAAACCGGCATTCGGGTGCGCGGTGACATAGCAGTCGGCAATCCGCGACAGTTCCTGTACATACTGGCGCAGCTCGTCCGGGCCTAACGCACAGTTGAGGCCGAAGGTCAGCGCGTCAGCATGGCGCAGTGCGTTATAGAAGGCTTCGGTGGTCTGCCCCGAGAGCGTACGCCCGGAAGCGTCGGTGATGGTGCCGGAGATCATAATCGGCAGCTCAACGCCCAGGGCTTCAAATTCGGTTTTTACCGCAAAAATAGCGGCTTTGGCATTAAGCGTGTCAAAAACGGTTTCGATCAGGATCAGGTCGCTACCGCCTTCCACCAGCGCTTTAGTGGATTCACGGTACGCGGCCACCAGCTGATCAAAAGTAATATTGCGGTAGGCGGGATCGTTGACGTCCGGTGAGATAGACGCGGTGCGGTTAGTCGGACCGAGAACACCCGCGACATAGCGCGGTTTATCCGGCGTACGTGCTGTCCATTCGTCGGCGCAGGCGCGCGCCAGTTTTGCCGCGGTGAAGTTGATTTCCGCCGACAGGGATTCCATCTGGTAATCCGCCATGGCGATAGTCGTCGAGTTGAAGGTGTTGGTTTCAATGATATCCGCGCCCGCTTCAAAGTAGGCATGATGAATCGCGGTGATAACCTCCGGCTTGCTCAGCACCAACAGGTCGTTGTTGCCTTTCAGATCGCTCGGCCAGTCGGCAAAGCGTTGGCCGCGGAAATCGTCTTCACTCAAACGATAACCCTGGATCATGGTGCCCATACCGCCGTCCAGCACCAGAATACGTTCTTTTAACTGCTGACGTAATTGTTCAACTTTGCTGCTCACACTCACTCCCGACAACGCTCAACCAGACCGAAAAAAGGCCAACAAAGCATACTGGCATAAACCAGTGAGGTGGAAAAGCAAACAACGACCAACATGAGACATGTTCAGCTTCACTCATCCGATCAGTACAGGAACTCTTGCATTATAATTGAATAAAACGAAAATGATTTCCACGATACAGAAAAGGAGTCTGCCATGGTTGCCACTGTCCCCGCGAAACGCGGTAGAAAACCCGCCGCCACAACTACGCCTGCAACCGGGCAGGTTCAGTCTTTGACCCGAGGTCTGAAGCTGCTGGAATGGATTGCGGAATCCAACGGCAGCGTAGCGCTGACCGAGCTGGCGCAGCAGGCCGGTCTGCCCAATTCCACCACGCACCGTTTATTGACCACCATGCAGCAGCAGGGTTTTGTGCGTCAGGTGGGTGACTTAGGACACTGGGCCGTGGGCGCCCATGCGTTTATCGTCGGCAGTAGCTTCCTGCAAAGCCGCAACCTGCTAGCGATCGTCCACCCGATTCTGCGCAAGTTGATGGAAGATTCCGGTGAAACAGTGAACCTGGCGGTGCTGGACCACAGCGACCATCAGGCGATTATCATCGATCAGGTACAGTGCACACAGCTGATGAGAATGTCTGCCCCTATCGGTGGCAAACTGCCGATGCACGCCTCTGGCGCGGGGAAAGCGTTCCTGGCGCAACTCAGCGAAGAACAGGTTACCAGCCTGCTGCACCGCAAAGGCCTGCACGCGTATACCCACGCCACGCTGGTCTCGCCGGTGCATCTGAAAGAAGATCTCGCCCAGACCCGTAAGCGCGGTTATTCGTTTGATGATGAAGAACATGCGCTGGGCCTGCGCTGTGTGGCGTCGTGCATTTACGACGAACATCGCGAACCGTTCGCCGCCATTTCGATCTCCGGCCCGATCTCCCGCATTACCGACGACCGCGTCACCGAGTTCGGTGCGATGGCAATCAAAGCGGCCAAAGAGGTCACACTGGCATACGGTGGGATTCGTTAAGATGGGACTTCCGGGTGGCAGCTACGCCTGGCCCGGCCTGCTATCCAATGTTGGGGCTGATTTGTAGGTCTGATAAGCGCAGCGCCATCAGGCACGGCGCATATTGCCGGATGGTGGCGCAAAGGCCTTATCCGGCCTACGGTCGGTTTCATAACGCACGCTAAACCGCTGGCGGCGCCGATAGGCGTAAACGTCTTCCACGTGCCCTTCACGGATCCGCGTTTGCAGACCTCGCCAGTAGTCGGCGCAGAACAAATCGGCATGCATCTCTTCAAATAACGGTCCAATACGCGGATCGGCGCACAGCCAGTGACGAAATTCTTCCGGAAATACATCTCCCGGCGAGACGCTGTACCACGGTTCGCTGGCCAGCTCATCCTCCGGGTAACGCGCGGGCGGGATATGGCGGAAATTCACCTCCGTCATGTAGCAAATTTCATCATAGTCGTAGAACACCACCCGCCCGTGTCGGGTCACGCCGAAGTTTTTAAACAGCATGTCACCCGGGAAAATATTGGCGGCAGCCAGTTGGCGAATAGCGTTACCATATTCTTCTATCGCATCCCGCAGCTGCTGGCCTTCGACCTGCTCCAGCCAGATATTTAGCGGCACCATCCGCCGTTCGATATACAGATGACGGATCACGACCTGCTCGCCGAGATCGGTCATTTTTTCGGGTACTTCCTGCTGCAACAACGCCATCAGCGCCGGGGAAATTTGTCGTTTATCCAGCACAAAATTTTCGAATTCCTGGGTATCGGCCATGCGTCCAACGCGATCGTGCTCTTTGACCAGTTGGTAACAGGCGCGGACGTGGGCCGCAGACATCTCTTTTTGCGGCGCAAATTTGTCTTTAATAATTTTGAAGACCCGATCGAATCCAGGCAGAGTAAACACCAGCATCACCATGCCGCGTATTCCCGGCGCTTCGATAAACTGTTCATCGCAGTCGGCCAGATACAGCAGATATTCACGGTAGCTTTCGGTTTTCGCATGCTTCTGACAGCCAATCGCCATATACAGCTCGGCGGTAGTTTTACCGGGCAGGATCTCACGCAGCCACTCGACCAGTGCCGCAGGCAACGGCGCGTAGACCATAAAGTAAGAGCGGGCAAAACCAAACACAATGCTGGCTTCCGCCGTAGTCGTCAGACAAGTGTCGACAAACAATTCGCCTTCGTCAGTGCGGTGAATAGGCAGTAAAAACGGCAGCGTGACCTCTGGTGTGATCAGTTTTCCCACCAGCCAGGCGGCCTTATTGCGATAAAACAATTCGTTCGCCGCCTGCAAATGGCAGCGCGCCAGCACCGCTTCGCCAACAATTTCCGTCAGGTGCTCGATGATGTAGTGAATATCACGCTGTTTATTCTGCCATGGCAGACGAAGGGGGAGATCGCTGAGCACGCGCGTGAGCAGCCCTTCCCAGCCTGAATCTGGGAAAAAGTCTTTCGCCAGCGGGCGCGGGATAGTACGAAATCGACGTTCTGACTGAGAGCTGAAAATAAACAACCGCTCGGGCGTCAGCGAGCGGTGATCAAATAACCGGCAGTACACGGAGTTAAAAAAGCTCTCGGCAATCTCAAAGCGCGGATAGTCCGGCAGCAACTGGGTGTAATGCTCTTTTACACGCAGTAAAAATGCCGCATCGGTACTTTTGCCGTCGGTAATGCAGCGCAACTGTTCCACTACCAGACCAACGTGATGATCGTAGAGATGGATACGGCTTTTCATCGCCTGCTGCACAGCATGCCAGTCAGCGTGTTCAAAACGCTGCTGCGCGCCGGACGTCACTTCCAGAAACCGGCCATACTGCGCATCAAAACCTTGCAGGATGGTTTGGGCAATCAGCAATTCCAGGCCACGCGACATCTTTTGCCCTCGTTCAGAATCGAATAATGCCGGATGGCGCATTCGCGTATCCGGCCTACACAGAACTGTAGGCCCGGTAAGCATTACGCCACCGGGCATCAGGTCGATCAGAACTGTGATTCTTCAGTGGACCCGGTCAGCGCAGTAACGGATGACGCGCCACCCTGAATGATGGTCGTCACTTTGTCGAAATAACCGGTACCCACTTCCTGCTGGTGGGATACGAAGGTGTAGCCATCTTTCGCCGCCGCAAATTCTGGCTGCTGAACTTTCTCAACGTAGTGGCGCATACCTTCGCCCTGTGCATAGGAACGCGCGAGGTCAAACATGTTGAACCACATACTGTGGATACCCGCCAGGGTAATGAACTGATATTTATAGCCCATATCGGACAGCTGTTGCTGGAAGCTGGCAATGGTTTTGTCATCCAGGTTCTTCTGCCAGTTAAACGACGGCGAACAGTTGTAGGCCAGCAGTTTGCCCGGATATTTAGCATGGATGGCATCGGCAAAGCGGCGCGCCAGTTCGAGATCCGGTGTGGAGGTTTCGCACCACACCAGGTCAGCATACGGGGCGTAGGCCAGTCCGCGACTGATCGCCTGCTCAATACCCGCATGGGTACGGTAGAACCCTTCGCTGGTGCGCTCGCCGGTAATGAACTCGCTGTCGTAAGGGTCGCAGTCAGAAGTAATCAAATCCGCCGCGTCAGCATCGGTACGGGCAATAACCAGCGTCGGGACGCCCATCACGTCTGCCGCCAGACGGGCCGCCACCAGTTTCTGGATAGCTTCCTGAGTCGGTACCAGCACCTTGCCGCCCATGTGACCGCATTTTTTCACCGAGGCGAGCTGATCTTCGAAGTGAACCGCCGCTGCACCGGCTTCAATCATCGACTTCATCAATTCAAACGCGTTCAGGACACCGCCAAAACCGGCTTCGGCATCGGCAACGATCGGCAGGAAGTAATCCACATAGCGCGGATCGGTTGGCTCAATGCCGGTTGACCATTGGATCTGATCCGCCCGACGGAAGGTGTTGTTGATCCGATCCACCACGGCGGGCACAGAGTTAGCCGGGTATAGCGATTGATCCGGGTACATGCTGGAGGCCAGGTTGGCGTCTGCCGCCACCTGCCACCCGGAAAGGTAGACCGCTTCAATACCGGCTTTCGCCTGTTGCAGCGCCTGACCACCAGTCAGTGCACCGAGGCTGTTGATATAACCTTTCTTCGATCCGCCGTGCAGCAAACGCCACATTTTCGCTGCGCCAAGCTGCGCCAGCGTACATTCCGGGTTGACCGAGCCACGTAACTTCACCACTTCCTCCGCGCTGTACGGGCGGGTAATGCCTTCCCAGCGTGGTTGTGTCCATTCTTTCTGTAAGTCTTCGATTTGTTGGGTACGGGTTTTCATGTGCAGATGCTCCATATTATTCTCCTGGCTTCCCAGGCGTTATTGGTGAAGGCAGTTTGGTCACGGTCAGCGCGCAAAAACCGGAGCGTACTTATAGTACGTGAGGATTTTGAGCACTGCCCGGGGCTAAAATGGCGAACAAAATAGCCTGGGCTGTTAAGCCAGTAAGCGGTAGCCTGGCAAGGTAAGGAAGTCGATCAGTTCGTCAGAGGTGGTGATTTGCTCCATCAGGCGTGCGGCGTCATCAAAGCGCCCGCTGCTGTAGCGGTGTTCACCCAGCTCGTCCTGAATCACCCGCATTTCTTCGGCCAGCATCTGACGGAAAAGCGGTTTGGTCACCGGCTTACCGTTGCTGAGGGTTTTCTGATGGTGGATCCACTGCCAGATGGAGGTACGGGAGATTTCGGCAGTTGCCGCATCTTCCATCAGGCCATAAATCGGTACGCAACCGTTGCCAGAGATCCACGCTTCGATGTACTGCACGGCAACGCGAATATTGGCGCGCATGCCTTCTTCAGTACGTTCCCCTTCGCACGGAGCCAGCAGTTGTTCTGCAGTAATCGGCGCATCCTCTTCTCGGGTGACAAACAGCTGATTTTTGTTGTTGCCCAGCACATCGTTGAAAATCGCCATTGCGGTATCTGCCAGTCCAGGGTGAGCAACCCAGGTCCCGTCATGACCGTTATTGGCTTCCAGCGCTTTATCCGCTTTAACTTTTGCCAGCACCTGATTGTTGCGCTCAGCGTCTTTGCTGGGGATAAACGCCGCCATACCGCCCATCGCAAAAGCACCGCGTTTATGACAGGTTTTAATCAGCAGACGCGAGTAGGCGCTGAGGAACGGCTTATCCATCGTTACCACCTGACGATCAGGCAGAACACGATCCGGGTGATTCTTGAGGGTTTTGATGTAGCTGAAAATGTAATCCCAACGACCGCAGTTGAGGCCGACAATATGGTCACGCAGCGCGTGCAGGATCTCATCCATCTGGAAAACGGCTGGCAGTGTTTCGATCAGCAACGTGGCTTTTATCGTGCCGCGTGGCAGATTAAATCGATCTTCTGTATAACTGAAGACTTCACTCCACCAGGCCGCTTCTTGCCAGGCCTGCGTTTTCGGCAAATAGAAGTAAGGACCACTGCCTTTAGCCAGCAAGGCTTTGTAGTTGTGGAAGAAATAGAGGGCAAAGTCGAACAGACTGCCGGGAATCGCTTCCTCACGCCAGGTGACGTGTTTTTCCGGCAGATGCAGGCCACGTACACGACAAACCAATAACGCCGGATCGGGCTTCAGTTGGTATATCTTGCCAGCGTCGTTGGTGTAACTGATGGTACCGTTCACCGCATCGCGCAGGTTGATTTGCCCGTCGATCACTTTACCCCACTCGGGAGCCAGTGAATCCTCAAAGTCAGCCATAAAGACTCTAACGTTGGCGTTGAGCGCGTTAATCACCATCTTGCGTTCAACGGGTCCGGTGATTTCCACGCGACGATCCTGTAAATCATCAGGAATACCGCGAATCTTCCAGCCACCTTCACGAATGGAAGCTGTTTCCGAAATAAAATCAGGCAACTTACCGTCATCAATATCCTGCTGCTGCTGAATACGCGCGGCGAGAAGTTTATTGCGTTTTGGCGTAAATCGAGTCACCAATTCGGTCAGGAATTCCACCGCCTCTGCGGTCAAAATCTGCTGTTCCTGCTCGCCATGCGGCCTGGTAAAAACCAGCTCATCGGTTGTTGTTGCCTGTTGATTCATTGCGTAGTTCCTCGTCATTGATCCAAACACATCCCCAATGCGAACGAAGGATCGTTGTGCGGTTTTCGTTCAGCACAACTAAGACTACCCATTTAAATTTCAAAATCAAAAACAATTTCCATTTTTAATTTAATTATCAATTAACTTATTGATAACAATCATAATAAAAATTAATCACACCGTGAGGTGCGTTTCGGAAATAAAAAAAGCACCCGAAGGTGCCTGATTCAACATGCTGAAACGCTTAAGGATCGTTTGCTACAGAAGATTAATCCAGCGTTGGATTCATGTGGCGCAGATCGTATGGCGTGATCTGGTAGACGTAATAGTTGAGCCAGTTAATAAACAGCAAATTGCCATGGCTACGCCAGCTTGCCCGAGGTTTGTTTTGTGGGTCATCTTGCGGGAAATAGTTGTACGGAACGTCCGGGGTCAACCCCGCTTCGGCGTCACGAAAATATTCACCGGCCAGCGTATCGGCGTCATATTCCGGATGACCCGTCACGAACGCAATACGTTTATCTTTACTGGCAAACAGGTAGGCATCGCCCTCTTCCGTCTCGGCAAAAATCTCGAGATCGGTGTAATCCCTGATCAACGCAGCAGGGAAATCAGCATAGCGTGAGTGCGGTGCAAGGAAGGCATCATCAAAACCACGTGTCAGCAGGGCATGGGGATGAAGGATGTGGTGTTCGTATACACCTGAAAGCTTGTCGTTGCGGGTTTGCTTGGGGATGCCATAGAGGATATTCAGTGCGGCCTGCACCGCCCAACAGACAAACAATGTTGATGTAACGTGGTCTTTCGCCCACTCCAGTACCTGTTTGATCTGCGGCCAGTAGGCCACATCGTTAAACTCAACCAGGCCTAACGGTGCCCCGGTGACGATCAGTCCATCAAAGTTCTGATCGCAAATATCCTCGAAATTACAGTAAAAGTTATTCAGATGCTCCGTCGGCGTATTGCGCGACTCGCGGGCATCAATGCGTAATAGCTGAACGTCCACCTGCAGCGGTGAGTTCGACAATAACCGGAGAAACTGGTTTTCCGTTTCGATCTTCTTCGGCATCAGGTTGAGGATAAGCACCTTCAGAGGACGAATTTCCTGACCGGATGCGCGGGATGTCGTCATGACAAAGACGTTTTCCTCACGCAAGAAATTGACGGCGGGTAGCTCGTCCAGCACGCGAATTGGCATAACCTGATAACCTCACAACATACGTTTAAACGTTTAGACATCCAGATAGCTGACAATAACCAGGAATCGTGTGAATGTCGAGCCTGCATGCTCAAGGTGAGAAAGTTTCACGACTCACTCGCTGTAGAATAGTGCAGTAAGAGTCAAAAGGAGAATGCTTTGTCGTTCACGGGCAGGATAAAGGACATTTTA
>NZ_SZWV01000101.1:0-2438 GCF_005280945.1 Citrobacter sp. wls718 | reverse complement strand
GCTTATTCGCACCTTCCCTAACCATTTTGGATGCTCTTTATAAACATCATTAAACCACTCGGTCATTTCAGGTGAGTTCGTATCCTTTATCCAAGTTAACTCAAAGTCATCTCCCATAGATGCAAATATTGATTTCAATTGAGTTATGATTAAACCATAGTAAAATCCAAAAGTTTTTTCTTCATCCTCATTGACTAATGATTCAATATGACAACTGAGAATGAATCGAACTCGTGCCGCCGTTGAGGGATGTGTCGATTGAAAATGTTCATGAGGTGATAAGCCATCAGAAAGTTTGAAGTAGCACAGTATTAATAGCAATGAAAATGCAATTCCGCCTTCCTTGCTGCTATAAAAATCAAGCAAGTTATCAAGATAAGATACCTTCTGATCAAATGCAGACTGTACATGTTTTTTAACAATATTAAGAGCAAAACCATCTGCAACTAATTCTCTTGCGTGGCTTGATATTAGCTCTGCGCTATTGATTTTTTTATGTCCTAAAACATCATCAAAGATAGTGTCAATAGATTGCTTTTTTGCTCGGTCGCCATGTTTATTAATGAAATGGCCTACTTCGTGACTAACTATAAACAGCATTAGACAATCAAGAATAAACATAAATAAGTGTGATTCGGACTCACTTTCCTCTCTTATCTCATTGTTAAACCCAACAAATGGATTAGTAACGAGATGCAAGTCATAAAAGTTTAAATTAGTACTTTTCCCGGTTATCATCCCTGACCGAAAAATTAAGTCAGATAACTTACATAGTCTATCAAATGTGCCATAAGACATAAATATCAATTTTTCATCATAAATAATGCCGCATTGAAAATGTGAGTTGGTTGTAATGCAAAAATCCAGATCTAATTTTTGAACAGAGTCCATGTATTTACTAAAAAACGGCAGTACGAGACCATTATCTCTATCATTTATAAAATCATAGATAAGCCCCAATTGATTCTTTGAAAGAATTTCATTGATTTCATTAAGTTTTATTTCAAATCTATCCATAATTAGAACCTCTTAATTAAAATTTTAAATAATCCGCTTAAGTAGCTATGGGGATGTAATTCTAATACCCAATCCACTCATTCAATGGAAAGAATAGCATTACTTTAACCGCACTTTTGGACTTGACTTACTTCCCTTAAAGCTTCTGGGCACTATGTTAGTAATGTCCGCTCTTCGCAGGCAGCGGACATTGCTAATAGCGGTCTATGTGAAACACGGGGAGTAGGTTAGTTTTAGCGTTAAACACAATAAGAGCACGATGAAGTATCAAAAAGGAAGCATTGCATAGATAATTTAGGCAAAAACCGAGCTTAAATTACATATCATTCGCTATCAATTCGGTTGAGAGAACCCTTGGAATCAAGCTACTTTTTGAACCATACTTTATATGCAGAAAGTCCATCATCTTTTCAACATCACTTTCATGCTCTACAATGACATATTTAATATCCTTATGTGAAAAGGGCAACCTGTCATCATCATAATATTCGTTATATTTTCTCTTGCCATCTTGAGTTGATATGTTTTTCGAAGCGGCGATCACTGGTTTTCCAATTGATTTTTCTATATCTGGAACAAATCGCCACTCCCTCTCATCTGCAAAAATATAGTTAGGTTTCTCCTGACCATTGCGTCGTTTCAAAGTTGCCTGGTAATTTTTCATATATCGCAAAGGATCTACAATTTTCTTGTAACTAAGAATCGCCGACTCATATTTCCGCTTTGCATTAGTTAATTGAGATTTTGTTCCTGAAGATTTTATTTCGTCCAAATGCTTTAATAACTTATTAACTTCTGCTTTTAAACGCCTAATCTCTAGATTATAATTATCAAAAACAGAAGAGTGCTTGGACATGTAAATTACTGGATTAAGTCCATTTTCGTTTGCCCAATCTTTTGATAATCCGATGCCATAATGGCCATAACTTTCAGTATGCTGGGTAAGCTGTGTTAGCCTGATATCACAAAATGAAACCATCGGTATACCGAAATTCCTATTCGTGCTCTGGCCTTGTATAAATTCTCTAGCGAAAGAAATCCGAAAATCACTTGAGTCAAGTATCTCAAATAAGGTATCTAACTTTTCAGTAAAATGAAATAAGGTGGTTGGGTATAAGCTACGCGACATAATGATCATCCATAATATGATGTATAAACTAAGTACCATAAATTAAGGTTATCAGTACTTTCCATACATCAGCAAGCGGATTTTGCGATAGTGACCTGCCCCTCATTAATCAACACTAAGAGCTGTTAGCCACTTCCGCTCCTGGCACAGAGTGGACTGTCAGGTTAGGTTTGGCTCTGTGCCATAAGACTGCCAGCTCAGGTCTGAGCTAATACAACTCAAGCGATATGATGGTTCAAGGCGTTTAATCTGAAACCAGCCACATATCAGCCTCTTCAAACATTTCCTGAAC
>NZ_SZWV01000100.1:26536-61400 GCF_005280945.1 Citrobacter sp. wls718 | reverse complement strand
TGGAGATTCAGGGGGCCAGTCTAATCGATAGTAGGCAATATTTAGAATGTTTATATATTCATTCGCGTAATGAATTGATATTTACATTGTAAGCCGGAGTGAATTTCTCGATATAAAAAAATATTATATTTTAGTTATTGCGATAAACTCAAGGATGGTTGTCGTATGGCGCAATGGATGCGCATTCTCATACTCGTGTTACTTTATGGTGGCGTTGTTTCAGCCTCAGGCACCAGTGTATCTCCAGTAGCTGAAAAAATGAGTGAAACCTCATTACCTGATTTAGCCAGTGACTCAGCGCAAAAAAAAGAACAAGAGAATCTCGGAAAATCATATACAGAAAAAAGCGCTGACTATTTTATTAATTCTGCCACGCAAGGGTTTGATAATCTAACACCAGAAGCGCTTGAATCTCAGGCCCGTAGCTATTTTCAGGGGCAAATGACTTCGTCTGCACAATCTGGAATTGAATCATTAATGTCGCCCTATGGCAAAGTGCGTACCAACCTGGCAATTGGTGAAGGGGGGGATCTGGAAGGTAGTTCGCTGGATTATTTTGTTCCCTGGTACGATACCCAAAGCACATTGTTTTTTAGTCAGTTTTCAGCCCAGCGAAAAGAAGATCGTACCATTGGTAACGTGGGGTTCGGCGTGCGTCAGAATGTAGGGGCGTGGTTGCTGGGGAGCAACGTGTTTTATGACTACGATTTTACGCGTGGTCACCGCCGTCTGGGTTTAGGTGGCGAGGCGTGGACCGATTTTCTGCGTTTTTCCGGAAACTATTACCATCCTCTGTCGGACTGGAAAGATTCCGAAGATTTTGAGTTTTACGAAGAACGTCCGGCTCAAGGCTGGGACGTGCGGACAGAGGCGTGGCTACCATTCTATCCGCAGCTTGGCGGCAAACTGATTTATGAGCAGTATTATGGTGATGAGGTCGCGCTGTTCGGGACAGATAACCTGCAAAAAAATCCGCACGCTGTGACCGTTGGAATGAGTTACACACCGGTTCCTTTACTTACGCTGGCGGCAGATTATAAGGCTGGTACGGGAGACAATACTGACTTAAGCGTAACGGCATCAATGACCTACCAGTTTGGTACCCCGCTGGCAGCACAGCTTGATCCCGAAAATGTGAAAACCCAACACTCGTTGGCTGGAAGCCGCACCGATTTTGTCGATCGTAATAACTTTATCGTTCTGGAATACCGCGAAAAGGATCCGCTGGATGTCACTCTGTGGCTGAAAGCCGATGAAACCAACGAAAACCCAGAATGTGTCATTCAGGACAAACCGGAAGCCGGTATTGGCCTGGAGAAATGTAAATGGACGATCAACGCGCTCATTAACCATCGCTATAAAATTATTACAGCCTCATGGCAGGCGAAAAACAACGCCAACCGCACGCTGGTGATGCCGGTGGTAAAAGCGAACATGCTCACAGAAGGTAACAATAACCGCTGGAATTTGGTGCTACCAGCGTGGATCAATGCCAGCACAGAAGAAGAACGCACGACGTTGAATACCTGGAAAGTCCGCATCACCCTGGAAGATGATAAGGGGAACAAACAGAACTCGGGCATTGCGGAAATTACCGTGCAGCAGGACCGCCGGATTGAGCTGGTTGTCGATAATATCGCTGATGCCGATCGTACAGATCACAGTCACGCTGCCAGTGCACAGGCTGATGGTGCTGATGGCGTGGTGCTGGACGTGCTGTTAACCGATTCGAATGGTGATACCACCGACCGTAATGGCAACGAGCTGGTTGATGACGTAATGACCCCTGAGCTGTACGACAGCAATGATAAAAAAGTCGCGCTGTCGACGACGGCGTGTACTGTAGAAAACCCCTGTGTATTTATCGCTAATCGAGACAAAGCGGCGGGTACGGTTACGTTGTCGAGTACGTTGCCGGGAACCTACCGCTGGAAAGCAAATACGGATGTTTATGGCGACAGTAACTATGTTGACGTTACCTTCCTGGGAAGTGACTCCGGTGGTGTCAGCGGTATCATCTATCAAGTAAAAGCCGCACAGCCGGTCAATTTGATGGGCAAAGAACAACAACACCCCACGCTCAATAATACCTACCGCTTCGCGCTTTGGCGTGATGCCAACAGCGATAGCGTATTCCAGATGTCAGAGCAGCTGACGGAAGAAGAAATGGCGCAGTATGACTACCAGTGGGAGTTCACTGGGCAGAGCACGCATGGGCATACCGGCGCCGAGTCAAATACCACCAATGAAGATCTAGTTCTTCCTGCAACCAACAAAGAGGCCGCGCAGAAATTTGGCGCGAATGTCCAGGATGGCGTTCAGGGATACGGCATACGGGTTTCGTATAGCCAGAAATAGCACAGCGTAGTGGCTGAGCGGCCAATCGCTGAAACATAAAGAAAAGGAGAGTCTTAATGCAGCAAATCGTAAAACGTCGACTAACTAAGGTCGCTCTGGCACTGGTAGTCGCAGGATATTGTTCCGTTCCGGCTATGGCGGCAAATGGCAATCTTAAGAGTGGACAATGGCAGATTGTTTCCGACAGCACGGGGACGATTCAGGGGACTGTACCGTGGATCACTCGCGCGGCAGATAAAACTACAGATACCGACAAAGATCATGTGACGGTCACTGTCGAACGCGCTAGTCGTACGGTCATCAGCGAAGGTGACAAGCAGTTCCACGTGGGCGATAAGGTGACGCTCAACTGGGCGATTGGCGATACGGAAGGTGACCTTGACGCCAACAATACCGCCACCAAAGCGACAATGGTTTGGGTGCGTTCTAAGAACCAGGATGGTTCGGATGCGGCAGAGATTAGCGGAACAACTGGGCAGGATAGCTACACCATTCAGGCCGATGATGCCGACTATTATCTCGGTATCAAAATGACACCAACCACCACCACCGGGGATCCCAACGCTGCCACCGTACTGCTGCTCGGTGACCTTTCTACCAACGCGGGCGGTGGTGCGGACGATGATGATGTTCCGGAAGGTCCAGTGGTTGATGAAAACGTGAAAGTGGTGGTTTACGAGTCAGGTTCGACGACTAACCTGTTGGGTACGGCGACTACACTTAAAACCAATACCACCTATAAAGTTCTGCTGTGGAAAGATAAAAACAGTAACGGCACCTACGATACCGGTGAAGACGTTACCAGCGATTACAACTACCGCTGGAAATTTACCGGCAACAGTAAGCAACTGGGCGCGGCGGGCGGTCTTGTCAGCAGTACCTATAACAACACCGATCTGGTGGTTCCGGTTACCAATGCCGAAGCGAAGAGTGCCTTCGACAACGGCGAAAGCGGTGGTGTTACCCTTGGCAACGATGGCGTGCAGGGTTACGGACTGTCTATCGATTATCAACGCAAATAATACTTACCCGACCATCCCTGCAAAGGGATGGTCTTTTCCGCGTCTTTTGCTTAGCTAACGGTTAAGCAAAAGATGTTGAATACAGAGCAAATACAGGTGGATATAGCTTATGGATGGCAGTCTGCGCAGGGAAGGGATTTCCCACTTTTTATTGATCATGCTGTTAATGTTCAGCAGTTTTTCTGCGCCAGTGTCCGGTGCGTTGAAAAGCGGTACCTGGCAGGAAGTGAACACCTCAACCGATGCAATCAACGGTACTGTGCCGCTGGCCGACGGTGTCACGATCCCTGTCTATCAGGGCAGTATTCAGCTCAAGTCAGATGAAACCAACACCATTAATTTTAGTGCTATGCCGCGTGACTTCAACACCGACGATACGGCTAGCGCGCTGCAGCTCGTTAATCCTCTGGATACCGAAGGCGATATTTTTGCGGTACCGCCCGTTCGTTGGGAAGAGAAAACGCCGAACGTTGCCCTAACCTGGGCCGATGCTGCGACTCCGGATGAGCCACTCAATCCGCAGCCTGTCGCCAATCAAACATTCTGTGCGCAGAATATGGCCGGGAAAAACTATGTAATCTGGCCGAAAATTGAGAACGATGATTCATCCACGCCGGCTGTTTTATATCTGCAAACGATCACGGGTACCCCCTTCAGCAATGCCACCACCCTGCTAGAGCAGAAGATTCCGGTAACGATTACCGCCGCGGCTGGCGATCCAGTGAAGGTAACGGCGGATAATTACAACGAAACGCTGAAAGCTGCAAAGGTGAATGTGGGCGGGAGCATTACGCTGGCGGTCACCACGCATGACTGTCAGGGTAATGCTGTAGGTAATACGGCATTTGTAATCACCCGTGGCGATGCACTGAACCGCCAGAATACCGTGAATAATACTGCACCCGTGCATGTTGGCGACACCGAACTGACCACCACGACAACGGAATATCACGGCACCACTGATGCTAATGGTAACGCCAGCGTTGTAATCACGCAGGCGAATGGCCCTGGTGTCAAAACTCCGCTGACGGTTTCTCCGGCCAATGCCACCACGTTGAAAGCTAGCGTTGATGTGATTTTCACCACACTAACCAGCCCGGATAGCACCAATGCCAATATGTGGGGGCATATGGCGGAAACCTCCAGCGCGGATGTGGAAGGTGAAACCTATACCTTCACTCGACCGAAGCTCGCGGCAGAAGCAGAAGGTACAAGCGGGACCGTGAGTGCAAATAACGAGACTTGGGCGCTATTTAACTGGAGTGGTGCCGATGAACACTGTGACATTTTACCCGATGCGCGTCAGTTAATGGGGTTGAAAATTGCTCGCGGCGATCTGGCGAACCAGTTGGGTTGGCCGGTGGCGGGTACCAATGAGTATTGGTCATCGTCGGCAGGGACGCTGGCGACGAATCACTTAGGTGTCAATATGTTCAGCCGTCGTGTTGTTGAAGAACCCGATACGACAACATCAGTGGTGAGCTGTGTCGATAAAGCCTCGCCGGACGTGACGCCTGCGTTGACGTTGACGCTGGATAATATGGATAGCAGTCTGAATGCTGCAAAGGTGCCGGTGGGGGACTCTATCAGTATGAGAATCACCATTACCGATAAAGAGACCGGTTCAGCACTGCCTTATCGCTATTTTGATCTGTTTGTCGGTGATGAGCAGAACCGTAAGGGGCAAACCAATACCGAGGCTCAGGCTGAAGGGGCTAAATACGGTTGGGATGACAATCCGGTGCTGGTGGGCATTGAAGGTTCCGGTACGCCGAATCATTACCATGGTATTACCGACGCCAACGGCCAGCTGTCGTTGGAGTTAACGCAGAACAACGGTGCAGGCGTTCTGACACCGCTGCGTGTGGTACTGGCGGATGGCACCGAATCCACGGCTAACGTCATCTTTACTGTAGTAACGAGTCCGGATGTTACGCAGGCACGCATGTGGGGTCATATGCAGGGCGTTGTTGAGGCGGGTAATATCTACAAACGACCACTGCTAGCGGGTGAGGCAACGGCAAATACCAGTTCAACCGTTGAGAATCATGAGGACTGGGCGACTTTTAATTCCGTCACTGCGGCGACCGCGCAGTGTGGTGTAGGGCAAGTGCCGGGGCAGGTGATTCTGGATGCGCTCTATTCGGCCCACTCTGGCAACGCCATGCTGACCAATTATGGTTGGCCAACTGCCAGCCATAGCTATATTTCCGCTGATACCGACGGTACTCAGACTGCGCACGTCAATCTCGCGAACGGCACCGATGCGATGTTTAGCGGTACAGAACCCAACTATCTCAGCTGCTCTGGCAACGAACTGGTTACACAGCTAGACGTGTCAATGAATGGTGATGCCAATCTACGTCAGGCGGTGGCGAAGGTGGGTGAGCAGATAACCATGACGGTGCACTCGGTCAATGCGCTGAACGGGCTGGTTGTCCCTAATGCGGCGTTTACCGTCACGATGGCACACGGTAAAAACCGTAGCGGACTGACTGCAGGTTATATCGATGCAACTGATGGTACGTTGGTGATGGGCGGCGAGTCTTTTGGCTCATCTCAGGCCTCTATGACGTATCAGGGAATGACTGATGACAGCGGTAACGCGACGCTTATCATCGAGCAACCGCAGGGAGTTGGGTTACTGACTCAACTGAGCATTGTCCCCGTCAATTCGCTCATCACAACGCCGATAGCGCGTAGTGTGAAGTTTACGGTATCGACCAGCCCGGACACGGCAAATGCGGAAATGTGGGGCCACATGGCGGATACGGTGACCGTAGATGGCCTGACATTTGAGCGGCCTAAGCTGGCAACAGAGGTCACTGCAACGCGAACTCAGGAGGAAGATAACGAAACGTGGGCGCGCATCACGCATACCGATGCGTCGGGCAGTACCGGGGCTGGTGGATGTGCGGCAAACCGCTTGCCTCGCGCCGATCAACTCAGTGCGCTGTATAACGCCAACAGCAGTGGATCTATGCACAATGTCCAAGGCTGGCCGGTGGCTCAATCATACTGGTCGGCGACGTTTGCCAGTGAGACCACGTGGAAAATGATGTCGCTAGGCAGTGGCGCAGAAAGTACCGGCGGTAACGCCTCTGTCTATACCAGCTGTCTTGCCAGTGATAACCCCGTTGCCTCCACTATTACCATTGAGGCGGTAACCCCTGCGCAGTGGAGCGATGTTGTGCAGGCGGCTAAGGTGAAAAAGGGCGATACGCTGGCGCTTAAGGTGACGGTAAAAGATGCCAGCGGTAATCCGTTGCCTGGCGTGCCGTTTGTGTTGAGTCGCGGCGATGGATATACGCGCCAGGGTAGCAAACATATTGCCGGTAGCGGTGATGGTATTGTGTCACCCGTGGTGATTGATGGTGAATCACTGAATGATACGGTGACAAAAATTGGCGGCATTACTGGCGATGATGGTAGCAAAACGGTTAGCGTTACCCGTCCGGATACCCATGGCACCAAAGTCGCGATAACCGCCACGTTGTATGACAACGCCAGTGTGAGCGACAGTCTGGACGCCATCTTCACCGTGGTATCCAGCCCGGATAGCGATAAAGCCGCTATGTGGGGGCATATGCCGGAAACCGTCACGGCGGCGAACGGTGCAGTATTTAAGCGTCCACTGTTGTTGGCTGAAATTGCCAGCGGCGTTACCGCAGGTAGCGTAACTGAAAATAATGAAGCCTGGGGAACCGTAGATTTCCACTCGATTTCTACTGCTTGTGGTGCGGCTTATGTTCCGACACTGGCAGACCTGCAGTCGCTGTATTCGGGGTGGCCGAGCGGAGCGATGAATACACAGCAGGGCTGGCCGCTGGATGGAAAAAACTACCAAAACAGCACTGCCGATCTCAGCCGCGCAACGGATAATCGCTATGTTAAATCGCTCAACCTGCGCGATAACGGCATCACGTCGCAATTGTGGAGCGAAAAGCTCTATTTCTCCTGTTTGCAGAGTGCGCATTCTACGGCAACGCATCTGACGTTGACCTCAACGCTCTATAAAGAGAGTGACGGCTTCGCCAAAGCGAAAGTAGGTGAAACCATCCCGATTGTTATTACCACCCTCGACGACAGTGGTAATCCGGTGGGCAATACGCCGGTTATCTTTACACGCGGTGACAGCGTGGGGCGCAGTAATCAGGACGTTAACACGACTGAAGCCGCAGCTATTCAGATTAACCAGGGCACTGGCATTGATAGCGGCGTTGAGTACTACACGGCCACCGGTGACGATGGGACGGTTACGCTGAATATTAACCAAGACGGTGGCGCGGGATTCAGTACGCCATTACAGGCATCGATTGAGAATATCACCAACACCAGTCAGTCTTTATCAGCGATTTTTACCGTAGTGACCAGCCCGGATACGGCAAAAGCCAACTATTGGGGGCATATGGCCGAAACGGTGACTGACAGTGCAGGGTTGGTGTATAAACGCCCGCTGTTGTCGAGCGAGTTTAGCGCTACACCGGGTAAAACGGTGACTATCGTCAATGGCAGTTATGATAAAGGTGAAACGTGGGGAATGCTCACCGCCAGTGAGGCTTGGAAAGGTACTAACGGTTGCGGACGTAGCAATTTGCCAATCACGGCGAATTTGCAGACGCTGTACACCCGCTATCCTGACGGAGCAATGCGTACTATCAACGGTTGGCCGATGAGCAATAACGGCGCCGTCAGCGATAGTCAGTACTGGTGGTCTGGTGATTCTGTGTTGTCTGAGGATGCTAGCCAGTTACAGTATGCGGCAGTCAATCTATTGAGTGCTGCGGATATTAAATCCACAACCAGTACATCAACCTATTACATGCAAACCTGTCTTGCCTCACCGCGCCAGCTTGCCAGCAAGCTAACGCTGACGCTTGCCAATGAAGATGAAACGACAGGCATCGCGAAAGCGAAAAAAGGCGAGAAGATTGCCGCGACTGTTATGGTTACCGATACAACCGGACTACCGGTGAGCAATGCGTTGGTGAAGATTACCCGTAGTGATGCCAAAACCCGTGCGAACGTGATTTATACCACTAACAACGCAGACGATATCACACTGAGTGATATTTCTTCAGGCCAGGTCAGCACTCTGCTGGATACTAAAGAAAAATACCTTTACGTACAGACAGATGCCCAAGGACTCATGACGTTTAACATCACGCAAGATAGCACTACTGGTCTGCAAACAACCATTAGTGCGACGCTGGCGGATGACAGTAAAGTAACGGACAGTAAAAATGCCATTTTCACGGTAATTACTAGCCCGGATACCAGCATCGCGAAATATTGGGGTCATATGCCCGAGACGTTTACCAACAGTAAAAACGTTGAATTTAAACGTCCGCTGCTGCGAGCAGAGCTCTCGTCGACAAGCAACACGACAGCATACTCGCTGACCGGGGACGGAGAAGTCTGGTACTCAACAACGAACATGGCGTATTTAGTACAGTGCGATCAGATGAGCACCGCCTCAGCGAGCGATCTGGCGACGCTGCAAAGCGACCACCCGAACGGTGGTTTAATGACACAGTTTGGTTTGCCGGTAAGCAGCACTTCGTTGCCGTGGATGGCTGGCAATTTGATCGTTAATGCTGCCCATACCGGCGTAATCTCGCAAAGCGTTAATTTGTTCTCGGGTGAAAATACACAAGCGAGTTCTCAGGCGACCTTGCAACTGTGCCGTGTGGAGCCAAGAACGCTGAATATTACGCTAACCTCCAGCTTGCCATGGGATGCGAACAAAGCGGGATACCTGGCGAAAAAAGGTGAGAAAATCCCACTGACAATTAGCATCACCGATAATGCTGGGCAGCCTCAGGTGGGTGTGAGTATTAAATTTTACCGTGGGCTTTCAAATTTTCGAAATGCACCAGGTTCCTCCACAAACGATACGCTTGCGGAATCCTACACACTTTTAGAACCGGTTTCGCCAGCGTCGGATGCTGTGACGCAAAAATACAATTTGTCACCGACATACTGGTATGGCACGACTGACAGTAACGGTAAAGTTCAGCTCAATGTGAGCCAGGATAGTACGACGGGGTTGAAAACCGAATTCTATGCAGTGATTGTGGACAACAATGTCTCGACCGAGGGTGTTGGCGGTATCTTTACCGTCTTGACCAGCCCGGACGTCGATACGGCTTTCCGCTGGGGCCATATGCCGGAGACGGTTGAAGGGCCGGACGGCGTCACCTATACGCGTCCAAAATTACAGTCAGAAGTTCCATCAGGCGTAGGCTTCTATAATAAAAACAATGAATATTGGGCGCATCCAACGGCTGTTCAAGCTCAAACGGCAGGGGCAACGGGCTGTGATCCTACCTACCAACCGCTGCTGAGCGATTTGCAGGCGCTGTATAATAAATACCCGAACACTGAACTGGAAACTACCTATGGCTGGCCACTGTCGTCGGGCAGAAACTGGTGGGCAGTAGACTTATCCAGTACAGGCCAATATCAAAGCCTTAATTTAAGCACGGGTACGAGTAATGCCACGACGTCGTCGACCACGATGCAGATGCAAGCCTGCCGAACGACGCCTCATGCGCCGCAACCGGCAACGATTGAACTGACATCCAGTGTTTTCGATGAAGCGGGTCAGTACGTTAAGGTGAAAAAAGGCGAAATCATCCCGCTGACCGTCACGGTGAAAGATGTGAATGGCAGCCCAGCCGCGAATGCCGCCTTTACCATTTCGCGTAGCGACGGCATATCGCGCAGTGGCCTGGTGAAGACCACCGATAACAAAGGGGCGACGGACGATCTTGCGCTAGAGGAACTGACGCCAACACCTGCGACCACGGTGCTGGGCACTAAGGCCAGCACCTATAGCGGCGTGACGGGGGCAGACGGCACCGCCACATTTAGTTTGAGCCAGGATGATGCTATGGGGCTTAAGACCACGATTACGGCGAAATTAGGGACTTATCCAACGCCAACGGCCGCCCTCGATACGATATTTACTGTCGTGACCAGCCCGGATACCGATAAAGCCGCGTACTGGGGCCATATGCCAGAAACCGCGACCAACAGTGCAGGTGTTGCCTTCCGACGCCCGCTGCTCGCCGCTGAAATGGCATCGTACAGCAGCACGTATACTTATAACAACGAAGTCTGGCCTCTGGTCACCGCAGGAAATACGGATATCGCAGGTGCGACAGGCTGCGATAAGGCGTATCAACCGCTGAAGAGTGACATGGAAACGTTATTTATCGATAACCTTAGCGTTTCAGGTGGTGTCGGTACCGTTTACGGCTGGCCTAGTGGCTCCAATGAACCCTGGTGGGCCGGAGATAAACAGGCAAATACCGGAAACTACCAATATATTATGCTGAGCACTGGCGGTGGTGGATCTACCAGTTCATCAAGTACCAAAGGTGCGCAGGTTTGTCTGGTTGAACCTCGAATTACTGCGGCAGCTATTACGCTGACCTCGACAGCGATGGATACGGCGAAGGCGTCGGCGGTAGCGGAGAAAGGCAAGACTATCCCGCTGACCGTCACGGTAAAAGATACCAGCGGTAATCCAGTCGCTAATGCCAGCTTTACTCTCTCACGAGGCGATTCGACAAACCGGGCGGGCGTGGTAATAACCGATGGTGACGTTGAGGCGGAGATGGGGGCGGATGATTTAATTCTTCAGGAAGTCATGCCATCGAGTTCGACCATTGATATGAGTACCACTGCCAGTGTCTTTAGCGGGACGACCGGCTCTGATGGCACGGCAACCTTTACGCTGGCGCAAAATAAGAGTTTGGGTTTGAAAACGGCGCTAACGGCAGCGTTGCCCAATAACGCTCAGGCGAGCGCTACGCTCGATAATATTTTTACGGTGTTAACGAGCCCGGATACGAATAAAGCGCAATTCTGGGGGCATATGAAGGAGACCATGACCTTGAATGGCAAGACTATCCAGCGCCCACTGTTGCTGGCGGAACTTCCTTCTGGCGTTACACCGCCGCTTCATATCATGATGAATAATGAGGATTGGACGATGGCGCACACGATTGATTCCAGCACCTGGGATCTGGCTGCCCAGCGCGGTAGTTTACAGAAAGCACCGACTGCGGATGATCTGGAAGCGTTGTATTCCGTTTTCAATAAGACCGGATGGCCAACAACGTCCAGCTACAGCTATTTGTCTCAAACAAAAGGGACCAAAAATTACTGTGCCTTTAACCTGTCAGCTGGCGGTGAAAACTGCACTATCGATGCGGGTAAAACGGCAGGGTTCGCGACCTGCGCGCAGTAGCTCTCCGCTACTGCGCTTTACGCGAACGCGTTTTTTTCTGCGGGGTCACGGTGGTGACCTCGCTCTCCACCCAGCCGTCTTCCAGCCGCGTGGTGATGAGATCGCCGGCTTTCACCTGCTTGACCTTTTTCAACACGCCGCCGCCGGTGGCGGTAGAAACGCTATATCCGCGTGCCAATGTTGCCAGCGGGCTGACGGCTTCCAGATGGGTAACGGTATTCCCGAAACGTTCTCGTTGCTCGCTAAGCCGTGCACGAATATTTTCCACCAGCCGATATTCCAGTTGCTGAATACGCGTTTGTGCACGATGAATACGTGGCTGCGGGTTTTGCTGGTTCAGACGATGCAGTATGCGCTGCTGGCGCTGGTTGGCCTGTTTGATTTGGTTTTCCAGCGCAAAGCTCATCCGCTGACGAAGTCGTTCCAGCGTAGTTTGCTGACGCGCCAGACGTAGCTGAGGGTGTTGCTGTTGCAGACGGTGGAAAGTCTGCGTGAAGCGACGACTGCGGTTGGCGAGGTAGTAGTCCATCGCCATGCCCAGACGCTGCTGAACGGACTGAATCTGGCGTAATAATTCCTGCTGATTGCGGCTAACAATCTCTGCGGCTGCAGACGGTGTAGGCGCGCGCAGGTCGCCGACAAAATCAGCGATGGTGACATCGGTTTCATGACCGACGGCGCTGACCACCGGAATGCGGCTGGCGAAAATAGCCCGCGCCACGCGTTCGTCGTTAAAGCTCCACAGATCTTCCAGCGAACCGCCGCCACGACCAACGATTAACACATCACACTCGTTACGGGCGTTCGCCAGTTCGATGGCGCGAACGATTTGCCCCGGTGCATCGTCACCCTGTACCGCTGTCGGGTAGATAATCACCGGCAGGGAAGGGTCGCGACGTTTGAGTACGTGGAGAATATCGTGCAGCGCCGCCCCGGTTTTTGAGGTGATCACCCCGACACAATGAGCCGGCGTTGGGAGCGATTGTTTACACTGCTGATCGAACAATCCTTCGGCCTGCAGTTTGGCTTTGAGCTGTTCATACTTCTGCTGCAATAAACCTTCACCCGCTGGCTGCATGCTTTCGACGATGATTTGATAATCACCGCGCGGTTCGTACAGCGTAATATTGGCACGTACCAGCACTTGTTGTCCGTGCTGCGGACGGAACGTGACGCGGCGGTTGCTGTTGCGAAACATCGCGCAGCGTACCTGGGCGGTATCGTCTTTTAAGGTGAAGTACCAATGACCGGAAGAGGGCTGGGTAAAGTTAGAAATCTCGCCGCTGATCCACACTTGCCCCATCTCTTGCTCGAGCAGCAGGCGCACCGTCTGGTTAAGGCGACTTACGGTAAAAATTGAAGAGGTTTGAGAGGATAACATGTGAGCGGGATCAAATTCTAAATCAGCAGGTTATTCAATCGATAGTAACCCGCCTACCGGGGATCGCAAGGTTTTTTTGCAAAAAAGTGTGGATGCAATCGGTTACGCTCTGTATAATGCCACGGCAATATTTATTAACCAATCTGGTCGAGATATTGCCCATGCTACGTATTGCCAAAGAAGCCCTGACGTTTGACGACGTCCTCCTCGTTCCCGCTCATTCTACCGTTCTGCCGAATACTGCTGACCTCAGCACGCAGTTGACGAAAACGATTCGTCTGAACATTCCTATGCTCTCCGCAGCCATGGATACTGTGACTGAAGCGCGCCTTGCCATTGCTCTGGCACAGGAAGGTGGCATCGGTTTTATCCACAAAAACATGTCTATTGAACGTCAGGCGGAAGAAGTTCGCCGCGTGAAGAAACACGAATCTGGCGTGGTTACTGACCCACAGACCGTGCTGCCGACTACCACCCTTCGTGAAGTAAAAGAACTGACCGAGCGTAACGGTTTTGCGGGCTACCCGGTAGTGACAGAAGATAACGAGCTGGTGGGTATCATCACCGGTCGTGACGTGCGTTTTGTGACCGACCTCAGCCAGCCGGTTAGCGTATACATGACGCCGAAAGAGCGTCTGGTGACCGTACGTGAAGGCGAAGCGCGTGAAGTTGTGCTGGCAAAAATGCACGAAAAACGCGTTGAGAAAGCGCTGGTCGTTGATGACGGCTTCCATCTGCGCGGCATGATCACCGTAAAAGACTTCCAGAAAGCTGAGCGTAAACCTAACGCTTGTAAAGACGAGCATGGTCGTCTGCGCGTTGGCGCTGCAGTCGGTGCGGGTGCGGGTAATGAAGAGCGCGTTGACGCGCTGGTTGCTGCCGGCGTTGACGTGCTGCTGATTGACTCCTCTCATGGCCATTCTGAAGGCGTATTGCAGCGTATCCGTGATACCCGTGCGAAATACCCGGATCTGCAAATCATCGGTGGTAACGTTGCAACGGGCGCTGGTGCTCGTGCGCTGGCTGAAGCCGGTTGCAGTGCGGTGAAAGTGGGTATCGGCCCTGGTTCCATCTGTACGACCCGTATCGTTACCGGTGTGGGTGTTCCACAGATCACTGCCGTTTCTGACGCGGTTGAAGCGCTGGAAGGTACGGGTATTCCGGTTATCGCTGACGGCGGTATTCGTTTCTCTGGCGACATCGCGAAAGCGATCGCGGCAGGTGCGGCGGCGGTAATGGTGGGCTCTATGCTGGCCGGTACCGAAGAATCTCCGGGTGAAATTGAACTGTACCAGGGGCGTTCTTATAAATCCTACCGTGGTATGGGTTCTCTGGGCGCGATGTCCAAAGGCTCTTCTGACCGTTACTTCCAGAGCGATAACGCCGCTGACAAATTGGTACCGGAAGGTATCGAAGGCCGCGTGGCCTATAAGGGTCGCCTGAAAGAGATCATTCACCAGCAGATGGGCGGCCTGCGCTCCTGTATGGGTTTGACCGGCTGTGGTACTATCGACGCGCTGCGAACGAAAGCAGAGTTTGTACGCATCAGCGGTGCGGGTATTCAGGAAAGTCACGTTCACGACGTGACCATTACCAAAGAGTCCCCTAACTACCGTATGGGCTCCTGATCAGTTTCCGCGCCCGGCTTCTATGCCGGGCGAATTTGTTTCACTTGCCTCGGAATTAGCGTCAATGACAGACAATATTCATAAACATCGCATTCTCATCCTCGATTTCGGATCGCAGTACACGCAACTGGTGGCACGTCGCGTACGTGAGCTGGGCGTCTACTGTGAGCTGTGGGCATGGGATGTTACGGAAGCACAAATTCGCGAATTCAACCCAAGCGGTATTATTCTTTCCGGTGGCCCGGAAAGCACCACCGAAGCGAACAGCCCGCGTGCACCAGAGTACGTCTTCAATGCAGGCGTACCAGTATTCGGCGTCTGCTATGGTATGCAGACCATGGCGATGCAGTTGGGTGGCCATGTTGAAGGGTCTCACGAGCGTGAATTCGGCTACGCACAGGTTGAAGTTCAGACCGACAGCGCACTGATCCGTGGCATCGAAGATTCACTGACCGCAGATGGCAAACCGTTGCTGGATGTGTGGATGAGCCATGGCGACAAAGTTACCGCTATCCCGGAAGGCTTTGTCACCGTTGCCAGCACCGAAAGCTGCCCGTTTGCCATTATGGCGCACGAAGAAAAACGTTTCTACGGCGTGCAGTTCCACCCGGAAGTAACCCACACCCGTCAGGGCCTGCGTATGCTGGAGCGCTTTGTGCGTGACATCTGCCAGTGTGAAGCGCTGTGGACACCGGCAAAAATCATCGATGACGCCGTTGCCCGTATTCGCGAGCAGGTTGGTGACGATAAAGTGATCCTCGGCCTGTCCGGCGGCGTTGACTCTTCCGTAACTGCCATGTTGCTGCACCGTGCTATCGGTAAAAATCTGACCTGCGTCTTTGTTGATAACGGGCTACTGCGCCTGAACGAAGCAGAGCAGGTTATGGATATGTTCGGCGACCACTTCGGTCTGAACATCATTCACGTTAAAGGCGAACAGCGTTTCCTCGACGCGCTGAAAGGCGAGAACGACCCAGAAGCGAAACGTAAAATTATCGGTCGCGTGTTCGTTGAAGTGTTTGACGAAGAAGCGTTGAAACTGCAGGACGTGAAGTGGCTGGCGCAAGGCACCATCTACCCAGACGTGATTGAATCTGCCGCGTCTGCAACCGGTAAAGCACACGTCATCAAATCTCACCACAACGTCGGCGGCCTGCCAAAGGAGATGAAGATGGGTCTGGTTGAACCGCTGCGTGAGCTGTTCAAAGACGAAGTGCGTAAAATTGGTCTGGAGCTGGGCCTACCGTATGACATGCTGTACCGTCACCCGTTCCCGGGTCCAGGCTTAGGCGTGCGCGTGCTGGGCGAAGTGAAGAAAGAGTACTGCGACCTGCTGCGTCGTGCGGACGCTATCTTCATCGAAGAGCTGCACAAAGCTGACCTGTACAACAAAGTGAGCCAGGCGTTCACCGTGTTCTTGCCGGTTCGTTCCGTTGGTGTAATGGGTGATGGCCGTAAGTATGACTGGGTCGTTTCCCTGCGTGCTGTTGAAACTATCGACTTTATGACCGCTCACTGGGCGCACCTGCCGTATGACTTCCTGGGCCGCGTGTCCAACCGTATCATCAACGAAGTGAACGGTATTTCCCGCGTGGTGTATGACATCAGCGGTAAACCACCAGCGACGATTGAGTGGGAATAATAACCTTCCACTTTGCCTGATTTTACTCTGGCTATTCGCACAAACACCCTCTGTCTTTACAGAGGGTGTTTTATTTTTGCAGTCAATCGACCAGTTGTAGCTGCGGCTGTGATTGTGATGGGACGTTCTGAACACGGATATCCATCTGCGGATAAGGCAAGTCGATATGGTTGGCATCCATCGCTTCTTTGATGTTTTCCAGTAGATCGTAATACGTGTTCCAGTATTCGCCGTTACGCACCCAAACGCGAACGTAGAAGTTAAGCGATGAGGCGGCAAGTTCGCCCAGACGCACGGTTACGCCGCGACTCTGATCAACGCGTTTATCCTGCTCGATGATATGAGTAATGACGCGTTTCACTTCTGCAATCCGACTCTGATAGCCAACGCCAATCACCAGGTCGATACGACGAAACGGGTGGCGAGAGTAGTTAATAATATTGTCAGAGATGATTTTACCGTTAGGGATCACCACCTCTTTGCTATCAGCGGTGAGTAGGGTCGTTGAGAAAAGATGCACTTTTTCGACTGTCCCGGTGACTGCACCAATTTGTACGATCTCGCCGGCGCGAAATGGACGCAGGGAGACCAGCAGCACGCCAGCCGCAAAGTTGGACAGCGATCCCTGTAGCGCCAGACCGACGGCCAGCCCGGCGGCACCAATGATGGCAATAATGGATGACGTTTCAATGCCGATACGGCCCAAAGCCGCAACGACAAAAAATGCCAGGATGATGTAGCGGACTAACGCAGTGAAGAACTGGATAATGGTGATATCAACTTTACGCTTTAACAGCAGTTTCTCCAGTCCGCGAGAAAGCAACCGTGAGACGAACTTGCCGATAAACAGTAAAATCACGGCGGCAACAATGTTCCATCCAAATTGAATAACTGCATCGCTGTGCCCAGTGATCCACTCTAGACCGCTTCGTATTTTCGGAAATAATGTAAAACCCTGCATCGTATTACCCTGTCGAATGTATAAAAATAAAAAGGCTCATATAAATATTCAATTACATTTGATATATAAATGTGCACGCCAGTTATATTAATTAACACTATTGGTTAGTGGCTATTTGAGCTGTATTTGCGTTTATTATGTCCAATAAACAGAAACATAGAAAATCAGCGTGAATAGTGTGGTGATGAGGAGCGAAAAGATAGTGTAATTGTGCGGAAATCAAAATTGATTGGCTGGGGTGACGTGTGGCGTTATAAAAATAGTGACAGGAGGGAACACAAATCCCTTACCGGATGGTTAACTGTCAGACGATTAGCCATCCGGTAAGGAATCTTGAGGCGTAGAGCTTTAAGCGGTCTTTAAGCGATTAATGTTTATCGATTTGAACAGGGGAAGTCTGTTGCGACAGGCTGCTCTGTTGGGATTCTTTCTTGTTCTGATGGTGGTGCCACGCACCGATAGCAGAGTAGACGAAGCGTCCAAAGAAGAAGAGGAAGCTGATAAGCAGTACGATCCGGATCATGCGACTGTTAAATCGGTGTCGTTTTCGTAGGCTGGTAACCTGGCTCACAAAGGGTTCCTTAAAGTGTACCCAACAATGGGCGATGCTTACATTAAGGCACACTGTGAGGGAATGGTCAATTCATCATTATGTAAAAATGCATCAGTTGTTTTATCTTCTTATGTTATGAAAGATAATTTTATTATTTGCATTAATAATGAATTAACGATAACAAAAGAGGAAAAAGGTAATAAATGATTAATGGGTCCTGTTTTCCTTGATATATGTCAAACGCCCTATTCAGGTGATAACTAAAATTGATGAGTCACTATGATGTGTTGTACATCATTGTTTTAAAGTCAGGTGGGATACCTGTCTGAATACCCCTTCAGGATGTGAGGGACTCTACTGAGCATCTATGAAAATCAATAAAAAGTATATTGTTATTAGAGACCAATGGTGGGCATTACCTCTCATCTTACCCTCCCTGTTGTTGCCTTTACTGAGTTGTGTGAACACCTACGCGCATATTAGTACGGGGAACGTCGTTCTTTTTTATCTACCTTTAGTGCTGATGATTAGCCTGATGCTCTTTTTTGGCTGGGGCGCATTACCGGGAATTATCATTGCGATCAGCTGGTATAAACTCCCACAGGTTGGCGTGTTTGAAACAGTGTCAATCATTGCACACTTTGTCGTAACGATTGTTCTCAGTTGGGGTGGATATCGGGTGTTTGCCCCCCGACGGAACAACGTGGCTCACGGTGACTCGCATCTGATGTTTCAGCGTATATTTTGGCAGGTTTTCTGTCCGGCAACGCTGTTCCTGGTACTCTTTCAGTTTGCCGCGTTTGTTGGCGTGTATGCGAGCAAATCAAGGATGATGGGCGTCATGCCTTTCAATACCGGCACATTGATCAATTATCAGGCCTTACTGACGGGAAACCTTGTGGGTATTCCGCTATGTTATTTTATCATTCGGGCAATACGGAACCCTTTTCACCTGCGCGGCTATTTTTCTCAGTTAAAACAGCAGTTTGATAATAAAGTCTCGAAAACGGAGTTTGCAGCGTGGTTGATAGTATTGACGACGTTGATGACGCTGTTGTGTATGCCGTTAAATGAAAATAGCTCGATTTTCAGTACGAATTATACCTTATCCCTGTTATTGCCCGTCATGCTGTGGGGGCAATGCGTTACGGCTATCGACTTATTTCACTGATGTGGGCGGTCATACTCATTACGGGAATACATCATTATCAGAGCTACATGCCCTGGTACTCAGGCTACGATACGCAGTTGGCGATCACCTCGTCGAGCTATCTTGTTTTCTCCTTTATCGTGAATTACATCGCCGTGCTGGCAACGCGTCAGAGAGCCGTTACCCGACGTACATATCGTCTGGCGTATTTTGATCCTATGGTGCATCTTCCAAATCTACGCGCATTGAACCGGGAGGTGAAGAAGTCGCCCTGGTCCGTGCTCTGTTTCTTGCGGATCCCTGGCATGGAACCGCTGGTCAAAAATTATGGGATCATGCTACGTATCCAGTACAAGCAAAGAATCGCTCACTGGATAGCGCCCTTTCTGGAACAGGATGAGTACGTCTTTCAGTTATCGGGTAATGACCTTGTCCTGCGGTTTAACACCGAGTCCCACCAGCAGCGCATTGAGGCATTGGATCAGCACATCAAGCAATTCCGCTTTGTCTGGGATGGTATGCCTTTACAGCCACAGGTGGGGATCAGTTATTGCTATGTTCGCTCTCCGGTTAATCATATCTACCTGTTATTGGGCGAACTTAGCACCATTGCCGAACTTTCCCTTGCCACCAATACGCCTGAAAATTTGCAACGTCGTGGTGCCATGCACCTGCAGCGGGACCTGAAAGATAAAGTGGCGATGATGAATCGGCTACAGCAGGCGCTGGAGCACAACCGCTTTTTCCTGATGGCACAGCCCATTTATGGTGTGCGTGGCGATGTGTACCATGAAATCCTGCTGCGTTTGAAAGGGGATGACGATGAAATCGTTACGCCGGATTGTTTCTTACCCGTCGCGCATGAGTTCGGTTTGTCCTCCAGCATCGATCTGTGGGTGATTGAAAACACGTTGAAATTTATGGCTCAGAATCGGGAGAGAATGCCAGCCCGTCGCTTTGCTATTAATTTGTCGCCTACCTCGGTGTGTCGCGCCCGACTTCCGACCGATATCGCGCAATTGCTGGTGAAATATAAGATTGAAGCCTGGCAACTGGTCTTTGAGGTAACGGAAAGCAATGCCTTAACCAATGCCGAGCAAGCGCAGGCAACGCTGCTGCAATTGCAGTTACTTGGCTGTCAGATAGCGATTGATGATTTTGGCACCGGCTATGCCAGCTATGCGCGACTGAAAAATGTGAACGCCGATATCCTGAAAATTGACGGCAGCTTTATTCGCAATATTGTTTCGAATAGCCTCGACTACCAAATTGTGGCATCGATTTGTCACCTGGCGCGAATGAAAAGAATGATGGTGGTGGCGGAGTATGTCGAAAGCGAAGAAATACGCAGCGCGGTGGTTTCTTTAGGAATTGATTATATGCAGGGCTATCTGATCGGTAAACCGCAGCCGCTGCATGAGATTTTGCAAGAACAGGTGCCAGAAACTCTGGCACCTGTAGAAGCGTTATGCGGCGATATTGGGTGAGCGTTCTTCTTCAATTTTAAGCCGCCAGCCCGTTACGGCTTCCCAGTATTGCTGCTCTTTTTCCAGATCGAGTAAAACGAGCGCGTTCTGGCTGAACCAGTCATGCGGGAAGCGCAATGTCCAGTGGTTCTCGTCGGTGATAAGCGTCAGCGTCGGCGGCGTGGTCGTCGCCTGGCGCTGGTTGTTCAGCAAGACACCCAGACGTAGCAGCTGGATAAGCGGCAGGAACTGTTTCTTCTTAAACAACGCAAAGCGTGGCAGATCGTCCAGCTTAACGGCTTTGCGATGGTAGCGAACCAATGTCGCCATCATCAACTGCTGTTCCTGGTTAAAACCCGGTAGGTCACTGTTTTGCAGAATGTAAGCCGAGTGGCGGTGCAGGCCACTGTGGTTGATGTTCAATCCCACTTCATGCAGCATGGCGGCCCATCTGAGTAATGCTTCCAGCTGCGGGTTCGCCAGCTTAGGCTGCTGCGCATGCCACTGCTCATACATTTGCATAGTGGTTTCCAGCACGCGGCGCGCCTGTTCGCTGTCGATGTTGTACTGGTTTGCCAGGCTGCTGGCAGTACGGCTACGTACGTCCTGATGGCGGAAGCGACCTTCCATTTCATACAGTACGCCTTCCCGAAGCGCACCATCAGAAAGGCGCAGCTCACGTATTGCCAGCGCATCAAAAACGCCGCACAGGATAGCCAGTCCGGGGACAAAAACCGCTTTCCGCTCCTCGGACAGCCCTGGCATACTGAGTGCTGAAAAAGAGGTGTGCTTCAGGACTTCACTGGTCAGCATTTCCAGGCGTTCGGGGGTAATAAAGCCATCTTTTTCACCCATCTCCAGCAGCACCTCGTGCGCCGCTTTAATGGTGCCTGAGGCACCCAGCGCCACGTTCCAACCCTGAATTCGAAACTGCCAGGTTAAGGTTTCCAGTTTTTGCGCTGCCGCCATGCGGGCGCGCTGGAAGTTTTCCCGAGTGATAATGCCGCCCGGGAAATACATCTGGGCAAAGCTGACGCAGCCCATCCGACGGCTCTCGACCAGTTTAGGCTCGAAATCTTCACCGATCACCAGTTCAGTAGAACCGCCGCCGATGTCTATCACCAGCTTACGGCCTTTCTCCGGCTGCGTATGTTCCACGCCCATAAAAATCAGTCGGGCTTCTTCGTTACCGGAAATAATTTCGATCGGGTAGGGGATGACCTTTTCTGCGCGCTTGAGAAAATCAGGGGCATTTAGCGCCTGACGCAGCGTATGGGTCCCCACAATACAGACGCTTGATGGGGGGAAGCCCTGCAGTCGTTCCGCGAACAATGACAAACAGCTTAATCCACGCTCCATGGCTTCTTCGCTCAGCTTATTGTCTTCGCCGAGTCCATCCGCCAGATGTACGCGTTGTTTTAGTCGCCCTATAATTTGCATCGCTCCGTCAACTACGCGGGCAATAACCATATGGAAACTGTTTGAACCCAGGTCGACCGCAGCAAATTCCTGCGGTCGTGGTGACTTGTCGTGTATTGGCATAGCGTTTATCCGTCATACTTCAAGTTGTGTATGTGTTGGCTGCATTCGTTCACCCCAGTCACTTACTGGCGTAAGTTCCCGGGTATTCTCTCATTTGCCGCCTTCCCACAACTTGAATTATTTAGGCTAGTGTCAGGTTGCTCGAGTGATTTGATGTAGTCATAAATCGCCAACTGCGACTGAACCTTACGGCGGTTTCCACGTGGCACGTAGCGATTACTCAGTTCTTTATCAATGTAACGGGCTTTTACCGTATCGCTGAACAGGATCTCGATAATATCCAGCACGCGCTGCTTGAGGTGTGGATCCAGCAGCGGCGTGGCGACTTCGATACGATAATCGATGTTTCTTGTCATCCAGTCCGCCGAGGACAGGTATACCTGTTTATCGCCGCCATTCTCGAAGATATAGACCCGGTCATGTTCAAGATAGCGGTCAACGATGCTAATCACGCGAATATTATCACTGATGCCTTCCAGATTCGGGATCAGGGAGCACATTCCGCGGATCAGCAAATTAACCGGTACGCCCGAACTGGACGCCGCATAGAGACGATCAACGAGGCCCTTATCGACCAGGTTGTTCAGTTTTAGCGTAATGCCGGAAGTGCGCCCCTGCTGTGCATTGGCGATCTCTTTGTCGATCATCGCGTACAGCAGACGTCGCGAGTTCTGCGGGGAAACCAATAGATAATCAAAGGTCACCGGACGATACGGGTTTTCGATAAAGTTGAACACCCGACGCACTTCGTTGGTAATGCGCGAATCGGCGGTCAGTAAAGAGTAGTCAGTATACAGTCGCGCCGTTTTTTCGTTGAAGTTCCCGGTCCCGATATGGGCGTAGCGCACCACCTCGTCGCCTTCTTTACGTGAGATAAGGAACAGCTTGGCGTGAATTTTCAGTCCCGGTGCTGAGAAGATGACGTGCACGCCGGCTTCGGTCAGACGCTTGGCCCAATGAATGTTGGCTTCTTCATCAAAGCGCGCCTGTAACTCGACGACCACGGTCACTTTCTTACTGTTGTGGGCCGCATGGATCATTGCGTCGATGATGCGGGAGTCTTTTGCCACGCGGTAGATATTGATCTTTATAGCCAGCACGCTCGGGTCAAACGAGGCCTGGCGCAGCAGTTCAAGGACGTGCTCAAAAGTATGATACGGATAATAGAGCAGCACATCGCGTTCGCGGATGGCATCAAATCCGTTGCGGAACTTTTCGTTATCAAACCAGATATGGCGCAGGCGAGGCAGCGGCTTGTTCACCAGATTGGCTTTGCCAACGTTGGGGAAATTAATAAAGTCTTTAAAGTTATGGTAACGCCCGCCGGGGACGATCGAATCGTAGCGAGAGATCGTCAGTTTTTCACGCAGGATTTCGACCAGCGCATTGGGCATATCACGCTGATAGACAAAGCGCACAGGCTCTGCGGTCAGACGTTGCTTCAGGCTGGACGACATCAGCTCCATCAGGCTGGATTCCATCTCGTGAACCAAATCGTATTCAGCGTCGCGGGTCATTTTCATCGAATAGGCATTCAGCGTATCGTAATCAAAGAACCCTTTGAAAATGTCATCAAGGCAATAACGCAGGATGTTGTCTAGCAGGATCATGGGCTTGCGACGACGGGGCGTTTCCGGCGGCAGATTTACAAAGCGGGGAACCTTGTCAGACGGAATTTCCAGTAGCGCATAGCGAATGGTATCACCACGGATGATCTCTACGGCCAGATAGGTATAGTCGTCCTTCAGAAACTGGACTAAATCTGTCTCGCGGTTAATCAGGATCGGCGTAATGTGCTGGCGAAGATATTGCTTGAAGTAATGACGCAACCAGCTCTGCTGATTGGCTGACAGTTGGCGCTCATTGATTAAGAATATCTGATTGCGCGCCATCTCCAGCAGTAATTCATTGTACAGGCCATCGAACTCCTGATCGGCTTTCAGTACGCGGGCCTGGATTTTGCCTAACAGATGGCGGGAGTGAGAGTTAGAACCCTGCTCTTCGCTAATAATGATGCGGCGTTTTAGTTCGGCAAAACGAACTTTATAAAACTCGTCGAGGTTATTGGAATAGATGCCCAGAAAACGCATCCGTTCAATCAACGGGTTTGACTTATCAGCAGCTTCCTGCAGGACGCGTTCGTTGAACGCTAACCAACTAAGCTCTTTCTCGATGTATAGCTTTTCCTGACCCATTAATACTTTTACTCCGTTTCATTCACGGGACACTACGTGATCATTATGGCGAGCACGACTGGCATGTGCCAGAAAAAATGAGGGGAATTGCAGGATGTAGGCCGGATAAGACGCTTTAGCGTCACCATCCGGCATAAAAGCCCACATGAGTGCCGGATGGTGGTGTGAATGCCTTATCCGACCTACGAGGCTGGGAGGCTATTTTATGCTTCGTCGGCTGCGTAGCCTTGTGGTGGAAGGCGAATGCCGTCCAGCCAGGCTGCGTTATCGCGCATTTGCAGACGACCATCGACAAACCAACCGACCACCAGCGGATAGATGGCATGTTCCTGGGCCTGAACGCGTGCCGTCACATCATCTTCGCTGTCGCCGTCAAACACCGGCACTTTCGCCTGCAGAATAACCGGCCCACCGTCCAGTTCGTCAGTGACAAAATGAACGGAGGTTCCGTGTTCTTCATCACCGTTTTCCAGCACCTGACGATGTGTATGCAGGCCGGGATATTTAGGCAACAGAGAAGGGTGGATATTCAGCAAACGTTCGGCATAGTGGGCGACAAACGCCGGGCTGAGGATACGCATATACCCGGCCAGTACCACGACGTCCGGCGCATAGGCATCGATCTCTTGTATTAGCTGGCGATCAAAGGCTTCACGGCTGGCAAACTGGCTTGCCTCCAGCGAATGAGCCGGAATGCCTGCTTCGCGTGCACGTTCAAGGCCGAACGCGTCGGCCTTATTACTGAATACTGCACGTAGGGTGCCCTTGATTTTTTTCTGTTTGCAGGCGTCAATGATCGCCTGCAAATTGCTTCCGTTACCGGAAATGAGCACCACTATATTTTTCATTCAATGACCACACGCTGTTCGGAATCGGACGCTTTGATGATACCGATTCTCCACGCGTTTTCACCTTTTTCGTTCAGCAGCGCAAGAGCATTGTCCACTTCAGCTTCTGGCAGAGCGATAACCATGCCTACGCCGCAGTTGAAGGTGCGATACATCTCGTGCTGACTGACGTTACCCGCTGTTTGCAGCCAGTTAAAGACGGCTGGCCATTGCCAGGAGGATTCATCGATTACGGCCTGGGTGTTGTCAGGCAAGACGCGAGGGATATTTTCCCAGAAACCGCCGCCGGTCAGGTGGGCAATTGCGTGCACGTCAACCTTCTCAATCAGCTCCAGAATGGATTTCACATAAATGCGGGTAGGCGCCAGCAGATGATCGGCCAGTGATTTGCCTTCCAGTTCGGTTGTTTCAGGGTCACAGCCGCTGACTTCGACAATTTTACGCACCAGGGAATAACCATTGGAATGCGGGCCGCTGGAGCCAAGCGCAATCAGCACATCGCCATCAGCCACTTTTGAGCCGTCGATGATTTCTGATTTCTCAACCACGCCTACGCAGAAACCGGCCACATCGTAATCTTCACCGTGATACATCCCCGGCATTTCAGCGGTTTCACCCCCGACCAGCGCACAGCCGGACTGCAGGCAACCTTCGGCAATACCGGCGATCACGCTGGCAGCGGTATCGACGTCCAGCTTACCCGTGGCATAGTAGTCGAGGAAAAACAGCGGTTCAGCGCCCTGTACCACGAGGTCGTTGACGCACATCGCCACCAGGTCAATACCGATGGTGTCGTGGCGCTTCAGATCCATCGCCAGACGCAGTTTTGTACCTACGCCGTCAGTGCCGGAAACCAGTACCGGTTCACGATATTTTTGCGGCAATGCGCACAGCGCACCGAAGCCACCCAGACCACCCATAACTTCCGGGCGACGGGTTTTCTTTACTACGCCTTTGATTCGATCGACCAGAGCATTCCCTGCGTCAATATCAACACCGGCATCTTTGTAGCTAAGAGAGGTTTTATCGGTCACTGCCTGGTTCCCCACGTGTTTACTTGCAGTAAAAGTTAAATTCGGCGCAATTCTAACAGGGAAAGCAAACGTTTGCGAGTCTGCTCTGCATCGGCTTTTTTCTGCCGTTTTTTTCAGCGATTTACATTCACATACGTCTTTATTTGACCTGAGCCACGAAAATGAAACCGGGTTCAGCCTGGTGCTTGAAACCGGATGACGTAATGCACAGTATCTTACTGAAACCGGTTTCTGTTTTTATCAGCAGTGATGAAATTAACGGTGACCACACGTCAAAAGGAAGGGTCATTAATGAATATCGCAGCATTCGATATTGGTGGTACGGCATTAAAAATGGGCGTGATTAGCGAACAGGGCGAATTGCGGGAAAAGGGCAAGCTGTCAGTGCCTGACTGCGATGGAGACAAAATTTTGCAGGGCATGCTGGACTGGGTTTCAGCCCATCCTGACTGCGAGGGCATCGCCATTAGCGCACCGGGTTATGTCAATCCGACTACCGGCTATATCGAAATGGGCGGAGCGATTCGCCAGTTTGACCATTTTGCCCTCAAAGCATGGCTGGAAGAGCGTACCGGGTTGCCGGTGACGGTTGAAAATGATGCGAACTGTGTCGCGCTTGCTGAGCGTTGGCAGGGGAAAGTAGCCGGTATCGAAAATTTCCTTGTTCTGACCATCGGGACGGGGATTGGCGGGGCGATTTTCTGCAACAACCAACTGGTGCATGGCGCGCGTTTTCGTGCTGGTGAATTTGGTTATATGCAAACCGCCCGACCCGGAACACGTGATGTCAGACGCTATTCGATGAATGAAAATTGCACCCTGCGCGTTTTACGTCATCGCTATGCGGAACATATTGGGAGCGCACTGGAAGCCGTCTCGGGCGAAGATGTTTTTGATCGCTACGACGATGGAGACCCTGTCTGCCAGCGTTTAGTCACTGAGTTTTTTAACGACCTCGGCACGGGTCTTTATAACCTCGTTAATGTGTTCGATCCGCAGGTGATATTCATCGGTGGCGGCATTGTTGAACGCCCTGGATTCCTGTCGCTGTTGCGTCATCATTTGGCCTGGTTCGGTATTGCGGAATATATCGATATCGTCAGCCACGGCAACGACGCCGGGTTGTACGGTGCCGTTTACCATTTCAATCAGCAAAACAGAACGGTATAGGAGCTAACATGTCTGGATTTAAAGCAAATTTCATGTGGGGGGGCGCGGTTGCTGCTCACCAACTGGAAGGTGGCTGGCAGGAAGGGGGAAAGGGGATTAGCGTTGCTGATGTGATGACGGCGGGGGCAAATGGTGTCGCTCGCGAAATTACCGATGGCGTGCTACCAGGGAAAAATTATCCCAACCATGAGGCTATTGATTTTTACCATCGCTACCAGGACGACATTAAGCTGTTTGCCGAAATAGGGTTTACCTGCTTTCGCACGTCAATTGCCTGGACCCGTATTTTCCCACAGGGTGATGAAACGCAGCCAAATGAAGCTGGCCTGCAATTCTATGACGATCTGTTCGATGAATGCCTGAAATACGGTATTGAGCCGGTGGTTACGCTGTCGCATTTTGAGATGCCGTACCATCTGGTGAAGGAATATGGCGGCTGGCGTAATCGTAAGTTGATTGATTTCTTTGTCCGTTTTGCCGAGGTGGTCTTCACCCGCTTCCAGCATAAAGTGAAGTACTGGATGACGTTCAATGAGATCAACAATCAGGCTAACTTCCACGAAGATTTTGCACCGTTTACCAACTCCGGCTTGAAGTACCAGTCAGGCGAGGACCGAGAGCCGGTAATGTATCAGGCTGCACACTACGAACTGGTGGCGAGTGCACTGGCGGTAAAAGTGGCGCGTGAGATTAATCCCACGCTGCAAATTGGCTGCATGATTGCCATGTGCCCGATTTACCCGCTGACCTGTGCGCCTGACGATATAATGATGGCGATGAACGCCATGCATCGCCGTTACTGGTTTACCGATGTCCATGTGCGTGGCAAATATCCGCAGCATATTCTCAACTACTTTGAACGTCGGGGATTTGAGCTGGATATTACCGAGGAGGACCGTCAGGCGCTGACTCAGGGCTGTGTTGACTATATTGGTTTCAGTTATTACATGTCCTTTGCTACGCAGGCTTCAGCGGAGAATCCGCAACTGGATTATGACGAAACGAAAAGCCTGGTCTCCAACCCCTATGTGCAAAAATCGGACTGGGGCTGGCAGATTGATCCGGTCGGCCTGCGCTACTCGCTAAACTGGTTCTGGGATCATTATCAACTCCCGCTGTTTATCGTAGAAAACGGATTTGGTGCCATCGATATGCTGGAAAGCGATGGGACGGTGAACGATCAGTACCGCATTGACTACCTGGCGGCCCACATCAGTGAGATGAAAAAAGCCGTGGTGGAAGATGGCGTCGATTTAATGGGCTATACGCCGTGGGGGTGTATTGATTTAGTGTCCGCCGGGACGGGCGAAATGAAAAAACGCTATGGTTTTATCTACGTCGATAAAAATAATGACGGTAGTGGGACATTAGCACGCTCGCCTAAGAAATCTTTTTCATGGTACCAGCACGTCATTCAGACCAATGCTGAATTTTTATAGAATTCAATGGATTGATGCTCGGCCCCGCCCAGCGTGCGGGGCGTGTCTTATACTCATTTTTCAGACGTAAATGACTTTGGTTGATCCATATCAAGCGTATGCAGTGTTGCGCCAGAGAGGAAAAGCGGTATAATCCGGCGATTTTTTTTGTGGTTGCCACTCGTCTGAGGAAAGGAGAAGAGTATGAAGATCGTGGAAGTCAAACACCCACTCGTCAAACACAAGCTGGGATTGATGCGTGAAAACGACATCAGCACTAAACGCTTTCGTGAACTCGCCTCGGAAGTTGGCAGCCTGCTGACTTATGAAGCAACCGCTGGTCTGGAAACCGAAAAGGTGACCATTGAAGGCTGGAACGGCCCGGTTGAAGTCGACCAAATCAAAGGGAAAAAAATCACCGTTGTGCCAATCCTGCGTGCGGGCCTGGGTATGATGGAAGGCGTACTGGAAAACGTCCCGAGCGCGCGTATCAGCGTGGTGGGCATGTACCGTAACGAAGAGACGCTGGAGCCGGTACCGTACTTCCAGAAACTGGTGTCTAACATTGACGAGCGCATGGCGCTGATCGTTGACCCGATGCTGGCCACCGGTGGTTCCGTTATTGCTACCATCGACCTGCTGAAAAACGCGGGCTGCAGCAGCATTAAAGTGCTGGTGCTGGTTGCTGCGCCAGAAGGTATCGCTGCGCTGGAAAAAGCGCACCCGGATGTTGAGCTGTATACCGCATCTATCGACCAGGGGCTGAACGAGCACGGATACATTATTCCGGGACTCGGCGATGCCGGCGATAAGATTTTTGGTACCAAGTAAATGAATAAATAAAAAGAAGCCGACTTTAAGAGTCGGCTTTTTTTTGAATAAAACAACCCATCGCTACTCAAACACAATACTCAGAGGAAAACACTATGACGCGCCGTGCTATCGGGGTGAGTGAAAGACCGCCGCTTTTACAGACAATCCCGCTTAGTTTGCAGCACCTGTTCGCCATGTTTGGCGCCACGGTACTGGTGCCAGTCCTGTTTCATATCAACCCGGCCACCGTCCTGCTGTTTAACGGCATTGGTACGCTGCTGTATCTCTTTATCTGTAAGGGGAAAATCCCAGCGTATCTGGGGTCCAGCTTTGCCTTTATCTCTCCGGTACTGCTGCTACTGCCGTTAGGGTATGAAGTGGCGCTCGGCGGTTTTATCATGTGTGGCGTGCTGTTCTGTCTGGTTTCTTTCATCGTGAAGAAAGCAGGTACCGGTTGGCTGGATGTGATGTTCCCGCCTGCGGCTATGGGCGCAATCGTTGCCGTCATCGGCCTTGAGCTGGCGGGTGTTGCTGCGGGGATGGCAGGCTTGCTGCCAGCTGAAGGACAAATGCCGGATTCTAAAACCATTATCATTTCGATGGTGACGCTGGGCGTAACGGTATTTGGTTCGGTACTGTTCCGCGGCTTTATGGCGATTATCCCGATTCTGATTGGTGTGCTGGCGGGTTATGCGCTCTCGTTCGTGATGGGCGTTGTGGATACCACACCCATTGCCGAAGCCCACTGGTTTGCTCTGCCGACCTTCTACACGCCGCGTTTTGAATGGGTGGCTATTCTGACCATCCTGCCTGCGGCGCTGGTGGTGATTGCCGAACACGTAGGACACCTGGTGGTGACCGCCAATATCGTGAAGAAAGATTTAATTCGCGATCCCGGCTTGCACCGTTCGATGTTCGCCAATGGCCTGTCGACGGTGATCTCCGGCTTCTTTGGTTCCACGCCTAACACCACTTATGGTGAGAACATCGGCGTCATGGCCATTACCCGCGTGTACAGTACCTGGGTCATTGGCGGGGCGGCAATTTTTGCTATTCTGCTTTCATGTGTGGGCAAACTGGCCGCCGCGATTCAGATAATCCCGCTGCCGGTTATGGGCGGTGTCTCACTGCTGTTGTACGGGGTGATTGGTGCGTCCGGTATCCGCGTGTTGATCGAATCAAAAGTTGATTACAACAAAGCACAAAACCTGATCCTGACCTCGGTGATTCTGATCATCGGCGTGAGCGGTGCGAAGGTTCACATTGGTGCGGCTGAGCTGAAAGGCATGGCGCTGGCGACCATTGTCGGCGTTGCCCTGAGCCTGATCTTCAAAGTGATTAGCTTGCTGCGTCCGGAAGAAGTTGTCCTTGACGCTGAAGATGCTGACAGACCGCAACACTAAGTCTCTGACCGGGCGGCATCGCTGCCCGGTTCTATCGCGACGTATTTCTGTGGTAAACTCAACGCGATTTTATGAAATCCTGGGTTGAGGTATCTCTGAACACACCGGCACAGCTCTCTTTGCCACTTTATCTTCCTGACGATGAAACCTTCGCAAGTTTCTGGCCGGGGGATAACTCCTCTTTACTGGCCGCGCTGCAAAACGTGCTGCGTCAGGAACATAGCGGGTATATCTATCTCTGGTCGCGTGAAGGCGCGGGCCGTAGTCATTTGCTGCACGCAGCCTGTGCCGAGCTTTCTCAGCGCGGGGATGCCGTCGGCTATGTCCCGCTGGATAAGCGTACGTGGTTCGTACCGGAAGTGCTTGATGGCATGGAACATCTCTCGCTGGTGTGCATTGATAACATTGAATGCGTGGCCGGGGATTCCCTGTGGGAAATGGCGATCTTCGATCTCTACAACCGCATTCTGGAATCAGGCAAAACGCGCCTGCTGATCACTGGCGATCGTCCACCAAGACAGCTTAATCTCGGGCTGCCGGATCTGGCTTCTCGTCTGGACTGGGGGCAAATCTACAAACTTCAGCCGCTCTCGGATGAAGATAAGCTTCAGGCATTGCAATTACGCGCCAGATTGCGCGGATTCGAACTGCCGGAGGACGTGGGCCGCTTCCTGCTAAAGCGTCTGGATCGCGAAATGCGCACGTTGTTTATGACCCTGGATGAGCTGGATCATGCGTCGATCACCGCTCAGCGCAAGCTGACCATTCCGTTCGTCAAAGAGATTCTGAAGCTGTAAGCACCGCAGCCGAAAAGACTGCGGTGCATCACATTAGCCGACGATATCCAGCACCTGCTCCGGCGGACGCCCAATTCGCGCTTGACCGTTGGCCACCACAATCGGACGTTCCATCAGTTTCGGGTTTTCCACCATCGCCTGAATCAGCGCCTCTTCACTCAGAGTCTCGTCCGCCAGGTTGAGCGATTTATAGAGATCTTCTTTCTGGCGCATCAGCTCACGCGCGCTGGACATGCCCAGCATCTGCAGCAGATTACGCAAAGTTGCTGCGTCTGCGGGAGTGTCGAGATACAGCACTACTTCCGGCTCCACGCCGTTGGACTTCAGTAATTCCAGTGTCTCACGGCTCTTTGAGCAACGTGGGTTATGGTAGATTTTAATCGCGTCTGACATGACTTCTCCTTGCATAGCAAAACTGCCGGATGGCGGATAAGACGCAACAGCGTCACCATCCGGCAAGTATTCAATAGTTACATCTTCGTGTACGGTTTAAAGCGCTCTTGCAGCTGGCGTAGCTGGTCAATACGGGCATCGTACCTTGCCTGCTGCTGGCTTCCCAGCTTCACCTGTGAACTTGCGCTGCTGAGCATAGAAATGGCCTGGTCAAGACGTCCCGCCAGCGCATAGCCTTCTGCGCGCGCTGCCAGTTCCTGATCGCGGTTATTCAGCGTTGCTTCCGTTTGTGCTAACAGATCCCAGCCATTGCCGTCATCCTTATGATTAAACGTATAACGATTCAGGATGGTAGCGGCCTCTTTGGCCTGACCGGCCTGTAAATAGGCATTCGCCAGGTTAAGCTGCAATACCGGATTAACGCGCAGGTCGCGGGCGTTTTTCAGGCGATTAATTGCATCGCCGGTTTTCTTCTGACCGAGATCGATATCGGTCGCCAGGTCGAGATACCAGGCATTGTTCGGATCGGCAGACAGCAGCGGCTGTAGCGCTTTACGCGCCTCGTCGTATTTACTGTCTTCCATTGCTTGTAACGCGCGGCCATATTGCGCCGCCCGTTGCTCGCGGACGTTGCCTTTTGCCCAGTTATCCAGCAGGTCGCTGCTCAACTGGTTGCGACCCGAGTTATACATGCCGAGGGTTCGCGCTTTTGCCAGGTAAAAATCTTCCGAGGATTGCACCACCGTCGGTCGCATCTGGTTAGCACGGTTACGCGCATCCGCCAGACGGCTTTCTGGCAGGGGGTGTGTCAGCAGAATTTCAGGCGGGCGCGTGGAATAGCGCGCCTGGTCGAGCAGTTTTTCCAGAAACGTCGGCATGGCCTGCGGATCAAATCCTGAGCGTTGCAGGACCTGAATACCGATACGGTCCGCTTCCTGTTCATTTTGCTGCGTAAAGCTGATCATCCCCTGACGGGTGCCGGCCAGCGTACCGGTCAGTGCTGCCATCCCCGCCTGCGGACTGGCCATCGCCAACAGAATAGAACCCAGAGCCCCCACCCAGGTCAGCGGGGCAGAGCGCTTTTGGTCTTCCATGGCGCGCGCCAGGTGGCGCTGCGTGACGTGAGAAATTTCGTGCGCCATCACCGACGCCAGCTGGCTTTCGTTATCGGAATAGCGGAAAAGCGCAGAGTGCAGCACAACGTTGCCGCCAAAGAAGGCAAAGGCGTTTATTTCATCGTTATTAATCAAAAAGAAATGGAAGGGGGTTTTGACGGAGTCCGCGTGTGAGACCAGACGCATCCCCAGAGAATTAATGTATTGGGTCAGCAAAGGGTCGTTAATTAACGGCGCACTGCCGCGCAGCTGGCGTACGTAATAGTCACCCATCTGCATTTCCTGCCCGATGGAAAGCGTGCTCCCTGCTGAGGTTCCCATATCCGGTAGGGTGTCCGCAGTGTCAGCAAATGCGGGCGCGACCTGACCGATGGCCAGTGCAGCAATGAGGGTAGCAACCAGGTTTTTTTTCAACTGCCTGAACATAACCTCTGTCCTGTATTCTTTTTTGAGATAGCCATTTGACCCATGCTGTGAAGTATCGTTCACCCTCAGACAGCTTTGGGAGTGTAACTGCGAAATTCGACGATGAACACCCAGGAAAAATGTCTTTTCACTTTGCGTAAACCGCTATAAAAAGCGAAGTCTTTTTTGTGACATTTCGATACAATTCGGGATCGCAATCCCGCTATTGAGGTTCATGGAAGGGTTTTATGCTCGAAATGTTGATGCAATGGTATCGCCGCCGCTTTAGCGACCCTGAGGCTATTGCCTTGCTGATTATTCTGGTTGCCGGTTTTGGCATCCTTTTCTTCTTTAGTGGGCTGTTAGCGCCGCTGCTGGTTGCCATTGTGCTGGCCTATCTGCTGGAATGGCCCACCGTGCGGCTGGAAAATATCGGCTGTTCAAGGCGTTGGGCGACATCCATTGTACTGGTGGTGTTCGTCGGTATTCTGCTGCTGATGGCGTTTGTGGTAATGCCGGTCGCGTGGCAGCAGGGGATCTACCTGATTCGTGATATGCCCGGCATGCTTAACAAGCTGTCTGATTTTGCCGCTACCTTGCCGCGACGGTATCCGGCGCTGATGGATGCCGGCATCATTGATGCGATGGCAGAGAATATGCGCGCGCGAATGCTCAATATGGGTGATTCCGTGGTGAAATATTCGCTGGCTTCGCTGGTCGGATTGCTGACGCTGGCGGTATATCTGGTTCTCGTTCCGCTAATGGTGTTCTTCCTGGTGAAAGACAAAAGCCAGATGCTGAATGCCGTACGTCGGGTACTTCCGCGTAATCGTGGACTGGCCGGGCAGGTCTGGAAAGAGATGAACCAGCAAATCACCAACTATATTCGCGGCAAAGTGCTGGAAATGGTGGTGGTAGGCGTCGCCACCTGGCTGGGCTTCCTGCTGTTTGGCCTCAACTACTCCTTGCTGCTGGCTGTACTGGTCGGTTTTTCAGTCCTGATCCCGTATATCGGTGCCTTCGTGGTGACCATCCCGGTGGTGGGCGTGGCGCTGTTCCAGTTTGGTCTCGGGACCGAGTTCTGGAGCTGCTTTGCCGTGTACCTGATCATTCAGGCGCTGGACGGCAATCTGTTGGTTCCAGTACTGTTTTCCGAAGCCGTAAACCTGCATCCACTGGTGATTATTCTGTCGGTGGTGATTTTTGGCGGGCTGTGGGGATTCTGGGGTGTATTCTTTGCTATTCCGCTGGCGACGTTAATCAAAGCAGTCGTCCATGCCTGGCCGGATGGTCAGACGATTGACGAGTCA
>NZ_SZWV01000100.1:18405-26491 GCF_005280945.1 Citrobacter sp. wls718 | reverse complement strand
CCGCCGGGCCAGAACTTGTCTGACCTCTATACACACTTTCTGAATAATCTTCCTGGGTGTCGTTTTTCTCCGTATTAGCCTTTAACTTGACCAATGTGATGTCTTTTTGTCACACAAGGAATAAGACCAACAGGAGAAAAAAATGGGTCACAACACGCACACGCAACAAAAAGCGGGATGGGTTGGCTATCTCGCCTTTTTCGTCACTATTATCCTTTTTTCCGGCATGTTTTCGAAAAGTACCGACTGGTGGCGGGTGTTCGATTTCACCGTTCTCAACGGCGCATTTGGGCAGATAAACGCGGCAGGCGAGACGGTGGTCTCGTTTCGCGGTGCCGGCGGGATGGGCGCAAAAGATGGCTTTTTATTTGCGCTGGAACTGGCGCCCTCCGTCATTCTGTCACTTGGCATCATCTCCATTACCGAAGGCTTGGGAGGGTTGCGCGCGGCGCAGCAGCTAATGACGCCGGTCCTGCGCCCCTTACTCGGCGTTCCGGGTATTTGCTCGTTGGCGCTGATTGCGAATGTGCAAAATACCGATGCCGCAGCCGGAATGACCAAAGAGCTGGCGGAAGAGGGGATTATCACCGAGCAGGAACGCGCTATTTTTGCCTGCTGGCAAACCAGCGGTAGCGCGTGTATCACCAACTATTTTTCCTCAGGCGCGGCGCTGTTTACGATGGTTACCGTTCCGGTGATAACGCCACTGGCGGTGATCCTGGTCTTCAAATTTGTCGGCGCGAACCTGCTACGGCTGTGGATCGCGCAGCTTGAAAATCGCCGTACGCAGCAGGAGGCCTGAGATGACAACACACGTACGTAAAAATGTCATGGATATGTTCATCGATGGCGCAAGGCGCGGGTTTACCATTGCCACCACCAGCCTGTTACCGAACGTGGTGATGGCGTTTGTGATTATTCAGGCGCTAAAGGTAACGGGGTTGCTCGACGTCGTCGGCCGGGTGTGCGAACCGGTTATGGCGCTGTGGGGATTGCCGGGGGAATCTGCCACCGTGCTGTTGGCGGCGGTGATGAGTATGGGCGGCGGCGTTGGCGTTTGCGCCAGTCTGGTTGTCGCCGGAACCCTTTCGGGACATGATGCGACGGTATTGCTACCGGCCATCTACCTGATGGGGAATCCAGTGCAAAATGTCGGACGCTGTCTGGGGACTGCGGGGGTTCATCCTCGCTATTATCCGCTTATTATTGCGGTATGCGTGATTAATGCGCTGCTCTCTATTTGGGTTATGCAGGTAATTGCCTGACAAGGAAGGTTATGAACTGTTCAATTCTTGGTCTGACGCTGTTCCAGCGCGGACACGTTTACGCGCCTGACGATTTGGGGCAACAAGATATTCTGGTCGTGGGCGGAAAAATTGTCGCCATCGCGCCGTCTATCCTGGCAGACGATTTTCCCGGCTGTCAGTGTATTAATCTCGAGGGTGCCATTGTTTGTCCGGGGTTTATCGATCAGCACGTTCATTTGATTGGCGGTGGCGGAGAGGCCGGCCCCCACACCCGCACACCGGAAGTGCGCCTGTCACGACTGGTTGAAGCGGGTATCACCTCAGTGGTGGGATTGCTGGGTACCGATGGAATTACCCGTCATCCGGAGTCGCTGTTGGCGAAAACCCGAGCACTGGAATATGAAGGCATCAGTGCCTGGATGCTCACCGGCGCGTATTCGTTACCTTCCCCGACCATTACCGGTAGTATTGAGCGCGATGTAGCGCTGATCGACAAGGTGATAGGGGTGAAATGTGCGATTTCAGACCATCGCTCATCAGCCCCGAATACCGCGGTGCTGGCGAACATGGCGGCGCAGTCGCGCGTCGGCGGATTATTAGGGCAGAAGCCGGGGATTAGCGTCTTCCATATGGGTGACAGCCCGCGCATGCTGGAGCCGCTGTATGACGTCCTCGCGCATTCAGATGTGCCGATAACCAAACTGCTGCCAACGCATGTTAACCGCGCGGAACCGTTGTTTGAGGCCGCCTTAGCCTATGCCCGCAAAGGGGGGTATATCGACATTACCAGCAGTATTGATGAGCCCGTGGATCCGGCAACGGCCATCGCGACCGCGCTGCGCAGCGACGTTCCACTGTCGCGGATTACCTTGAGTTCAGACGGTAACGGCAGCCAGCCGGAGTTTGATGAACAGGGCAATCTGACGGGGATTGGTGTGGCCGGATTTGAATCACTGGCACACACGCTGCGCCAACTGGTGACGGTTCATGCCATTCCTCTGGAGCAGGCATTATGTCCGCTCACGCGCACGGTGGCGGAGTTTCTGGGACTTGGGCATAAAGGACGTCTGGCGGTTGGATGCGATGCGGACATTCTGGTGCTCAACGACACGCTGGAGGTTTACCACCTGTGGGCGAAGGGCAACGCGGTGGTGAAAGAGAAAAAAGCGTGTGTTAAAGGGACGTTTGAGTAAACGACGTTGATGCCGGATAGCGGCGTAAATGCCTTATCCGGCCTACGGACTTGCGCGGATGTAGGCCTGATAAGACGCGTAGCGTCGCCATCAGGCTTAATCCGGCAAAAATAAATCAGGCGTTTTCCTGCACCCATTTCAGCACGATGTCGTGGTGATTGCTGGTTTTGAAATCATCAAACACATGTTCAATCTTGCCGTCAGCATCCACCAGGAAGCTGATGCGATGAATGCCATCATAGGTTTTACCCATAAATGACTTTTCTCCCCAGACGCCAAACTGCTCGCAAACCTGGTGATCTTCATCGGACAGGAGCGTGAAGTTAAGCACTTCCTTCTCCACGAAGCGGGAAAGCTTCTCCGGTTTATCGGTGCTGATACCCAGCACTTCCACGCCGGCTTTTTTTAACTGATCCATGTTATCGCGTAAGCCACAGGCCTGTACGGTACAGCCGGGCGTCATGGCTTTCGGGTAGAAATAAACCAGAACACGCTGTCCCTGGAAGTCGGTTAAATTTACTTGTTCTCCGTCTTGATCCGGCAAGCTAAATTTCGGTGCGATATCACCGGCTTTCAGTGGGTTCATTACTTAACTCCATCCTGTTCATCATGCTGTGAGTAATTGACGACGTTAATACTGCCTTGCGCATTGAGTTCTGTACAGAGTGCTTTAAACGCATCCTCAATATTTGCCGAATCGTGTGACGCAGGGCTATGTGCGGTAATCTGAATAAACAACTGGGCAGCCTTTCCGTTCTCCGCCGGTTGGGTGCGAGAAACCAGTTCGGCAATATTCATTTGATGACTGTCGAAAAGGGCGGTAAAACGCTCAATCAAATGGGGAGAGTCAGGGACATCAACCTGAACCCATACCGTGGCGGGCATCGCCGGGCGGGGGCGTGCGGTTGTACGCTTCATCACAATCAATAAATCTAGCTCTGCACCTTTCAACGGCAAGGTTGATTCAATCAGGGTGATGGCATTCCAGGTACCAGACAACAGCATGATAAATGTAAACTCGTCACCCAGCATGGCCAGTCGGCTGTCTTCAATATTACAGCCACAACTGCTGACATGACGAGTGATGGTGTTCACAATTCCTGGGCGGTCGGCACCCAGCGCAGTAATGACCAGATAGTGTTGCGATGACGATGTCAAACCTGTTCTTCCTTTGAGCGGTGAGGTAATTATAAGGAAAGCATAAAAAAAACATGCATACAACAATCAGAAGGGCTCTGGTCGCTTGCTTTTATTGTCGTACCAAACGTACCATTGAGACACTTGTTTGCACAGAGGATGGCCCATGTTCACGGGAAGTATTGTCGCGCTTATTACGCCGATGGATGAGAAAGGTAAAGTCTGCCGGTCGAGCCTGAAAAAACTGATTGATTATCATGTCGCCAGCGGCACCTCGGCGATCGTTTCGGTTGGCACTACCGGTGAGTCCGCCACGCTGAGTCATGATGAACATGGCGATGTGGTGATGATGACGCTGGAACTGGCCGACGGGCGTATTCCGGTGATTGCCGGAACCGGCGCCAATGCGACCGCAGAAGCCATTAGTCTGACGCAGCGTTTCAACGACAGCGGTATTGTCGGCTGCCTGACGGTGACGCCTTACTACAACCGCCCGACGCAGGAAGGTTTGTTCCAGCATTTCAAAGCCATCGCTGAACATACTGACTTGCCACAAATTCTGTATAATGTGCCGTCCCGTACTGGCTGCGATATGCTGCCGGAGACCGTGGGTCGTCTGGCGAAAGTAAAAAATATTGTCGCTATCAAAGAGGCCACAGGGAACTTAAGTCGTGTTCATCAGATCAAAGAGCTGGTTTCAGACGATTTTATTCTGCTCAGCGGTGATGACGCGACCGGGCTGGACTTTATGCAGCTCGGTGGTCATGGCGTGATTTCCGTTACCACTAACGTAGCGGCACGTGAAATGGCTGAAATGTGCAAACTGGCGGCAGAAGGGCGTTTTGCCGAGGCGCGGGTGATTAACCAGCGTTTGATGCCGTTACACAACAAACTATTTGTCGAACCCAATCCTATCCCGGTGAAATGGGCATGTAAGGAATTGGGTCTTGTGGCAACCGATACGCTGCGTCTGCCGATGACGCCAATCACGGACAATGCTCGTGATATCGTCAAAGCGGCGCTTAAGCATGCCGGTTTGCTGTAAAGTTTAGGGAGATTTGATGGCTTACTCAGTACAAAAGTCGCGCCTGGCCAAGGTTGCGGGTGTTTCGCTAGTTATGTTGCTCGCGGCCTGTAGTTCTGACTCGCGCTATAAGCGCCAGGTGAGCGGTGATGAATCCTATCTGGAGGCCGCACCGCTTGCTGAGCTTCATGCGCCAGCTGGGATGATTCTGCCGGTAACAACCGGTGATTATACCATCCCGGTAACCAACGGCAGCGGTGCTGTTGGTAAAGCGCTGGATATTCGCCCACCGGCTCAACCGCTGGCATTGGTTAGCGGTGCACGTACCCAGATCGCAGGTGATACGGCAACGTTGCTGGTGGAGAATGGTCGTAGTAACACGCTGTGGCCGCAGGTCGTTAGCGTGATTCAGGCGAAAAACTACACCATTACCAAACGTGATGATGCCAGTCAGACGCTGACGACCGATTGGGTTGACTGGAACCGTCTTGATGAAGACGAGCAGTATCGCGGACGTTATCAAATCTCGGTTCAACCGCAGGGCTATCAGCAGGCGGTAACGGTGAAACTGGTTAACCTCGAGCAGGCCGGTAAGCCGGTGGCAGATGCTGCATCAATGCAGCGCTACAGCGCTGAGATGATGAACGTTATCTCTGCGGGTCTGGATAAGACCGCCACCGACGCCGCGAATGCCGCGCAGAGCCGCTCTGCCGCCACCATGGATGTTCAGAGCGCCGCCGATGACACCGGCTTGCCGATGCTGGTGGTACGCGGACCGTTCAACGTGGTGTGGCAGCGTCTGCCAGCAGCACTTGAGAAAGTGGGCATGAAAGTGACCGACAGTACTCGTTCTCAGGGCAGCATCGCCGTAACCTACAAACCGCTGTCCGATAGCAACTGGCAGGAACTGGGCGCGAGCGATCCGGGTCTCGTATCCGGCGACTACAAACTGCAGGTCGGTGATTTAGACAACCGCAGCAGCTTGCAGTTTATCGATCCGAAAGGACATACCCTGACGCAAAGCCAGAACGACGCGCTGGTCGCCGTCTTCCAGGCAGCATTCAGTAAGTAAAAATCAAGGGCTGGATAACTCCAGCCCTTTTTTCTGGTATGATACGCAAACGTGTGCGTCAGCAGAAAAACGCAATATTTATCGTTATTTCACACCCAGGAGTAATAAAGATGCAAAAGCAAGCTGAGCTGTATCGTGGTAAAGCGAAGACCGTATACAGCACGGAAAACCCGGACCTGTTGGTGCTCGAATTCCGCAATGATACGTCAGCAGGGGATGGCGCGCGCATCGAACAGTTCGATCGTAAAGGCATGGTGAACAATAAGTTCAACCATTTCATTATGACCAAGCTGCAAGAAGCGGGTATTCCGACCCAAATGGAGCGACTGCTATCCGATACCGAATGTCTGGTGAAAAAACTGGAGATGGTCCCGGTCGAGTGCGTGGTGCGTAACCGCGCGGCAGGTTCCCTGGTGAAGCGTTTAGGCGTTGAGGAAGGTATTGAACTGAATCCGCCGCTGTTTGATCTGTTCCTGAAAAACGATGCTATGCACGATCCAATGATTAACGAGTCCTATTGCGAAACGTTTGGTTGGGTGAGCAAAGAGAATCTGGCACGAATGAAAGAGCTGACCTACAAAGCCAACGACGTGCTGAAAAAAATGTTTGATGACGCGGGTCTGATCCTGGTCGACTTCAAACTCGAGTTTGGTTTGTATAAAGGTGAAGTGGTTCTTGGCGACGAATTCTCTCCGGACGGTAGCCGTCTGTGGGACAAAGAAACGCTGGATAAAATGGACAAAGACCGTTTCCGCCAGAGTCTGGGCGGCCTGATCGAAGCCTATGAAGCTGTCGCACATCGCCTGGGTGTGAAGTTAGATTGATCCCTTCCTGAGCCGGCGATCGCTCTCCGGCTCATCAATTCCCCCCTGGTTTGATTACTCTTTCTTATGGTAATCCTGTTCCGAACCGCCTACGATCATCATCATAATGAATAAAAAGTTGAGGTGATTATGCGCTGGCAAGGGCGTCGCGAAAGCGACAATGTAGAAGACAGACGTAACAGTTCGGGCGGCGGACCTTCTATGGGCGGGCCGGGCTTTCGTTTGCCACGTGGTAAAGGCGGCATCATCCTGCTGATTGTGGTCCTTGTGGCCGGCTATTATGGCGTCGATCTCACCGGGTTAATGACCGGCCAACCTGTTTCGCAGCAGCAATCCACGCGTTCCATCAGTCCGAATGATGATGAAGCGGCCAAATTTACCTCGGTGATCCTCGCCACGACCGAAGACACCTGGGGCCAGCAGTTTGAAAAAATGGGCCGTACTTATCAGCAGCCTAAGCTGGTGATGTACCGTGGCGCGACGCGAACCGGATGTGGAGCAGGCCAGTCAGTGATGGGGCCATTTTATTGCCCTGCGGACGGCACGGTCTATATCGATCTCTCCTTCTATGACGACATGAAAAGTAAGCTCGGTGCTGACGGTGATTTTGCTCAGGGCTATGTCATTGCGCATGAGGTTGGCCACCACGTGCAGAAACTACTAGGCATAGAACCGAAAGTTCGCCAGATGCAGCAGAATGCCTCGCAGGCGGAAGTGAATCGTCTTTCCGTGCGTATGGAGCTGCAGGCCGACTGCTTTGCTGGCGTCTGGGGCAACAGTATGCAGCAGCAGGGCGTGCTGGAAACGGGCGATCTGGAAGAAGCGCTGAACGCCGCCCAGGCAATTGGTGACGATCGCCTGCAGTTGCAGGGGCAGGGACGCGTGGTACCGGACAGCTTTACGCATGGTACCTCTGAACAGCGCTATAGCTGGTTCAAACGCGGTTTTGATAGCGGCGACCCGGCGCAATGTAATACCTTTGGCAAAGGCATTTAAGATCCTGAGGCAGGGATGTCCGATAACACCGCACTGAATGCGTTAACTGAACACATGGCCCGGGAAGGCATCCGTCGCCTGCTGATTATTAGCGGCGAGGGTCTGTGGCCTCAGGAGCGGGCGCTTGCGCTACGCAACACATTACCCGGCGACTGGCTTTGGGTGGGGGCAACGGCCCCCGCTGAACCGTACTGCACGCCGCAAGCGCTACAAACGTTACTGGGGCGTGAGTTTCGCCATGCGGTTTTTGATGCCCGTCAGGGATTTGACGCTGCGGCGTTTGCCGCCCTAAGCGGCACGCTGCGTGCCGGAAGCTGGCTGGTGCTGCTGACGCCCCCCTGGCTGACCTGGCAAACGCATCCTGATGTGGATTCACTGCGCTGGAGCGATTGCGCCGAACCTATCCCTACGCCGCACTTTGTCGAACACTTTCAACGGGTGATGACCCGTGACGGACAAACCCTGCACTGGCAACAGCATCAGCCGTTTGCGCCTGGACATTTTCCCGCGCGCGGTCGCTGGCAGCTAGCTAACGGCGAGCCTCAGCCAGAGCAGGCGGTCATTTTACAGCAGCTGCTGGATATGCCGCCCGG
>NZ_SZWV01000100.1:13221-18369 GCF_005280945.1 Citrobacter sp. wls718 | reverse complement strand
GTGGCAGCGGTAACCGCCGCGCGAGGCCGGGGTAAATCCGCGCTGGCCGGGCAGTTGATATCACGCATGAAGGCAAGCGCCATTGTTACCGCCCCGGCAAAAGCGGCGACGGATGTGCTGGCGCAGTTTGCCGGAGAACGTTATCGTTTTATGGCGCCTGATGCGTTACTCACCGGCAGCGAAACCGCTGACTGGTTGATTGTGGATGAAGCGGCCGCTATTCCCGCCCCGTTGCTGCATCAGCTGGTTTCGCGTTTTCCACGTGTGCTGTTGACTACCACCGTTCAGGGTTACGAGGGAACCGGCAGAGGGTTCTTATTGAAGTTCTGCGCGCGTTTCCCCCATCTTCTGCGTTATGAACTGCAGCAGCCCATCAGGTGGGCTCAGGGGTGTCCGCTGGAACAAACCGTCAGTGAGACGCTGGTGTTCGACGACGACACTTTTTTGCATCCCCCTCAAGGCGATATCCACTTCTCTACCTTTGAGTCGACGGCCTGGCATAGCAATCCGCATCTGCCGCTGGCGGTATACCGGCTGCTCTCCGGGGCGCATTACCGCACGTCTCCGCTGGATTTGCGCCGAATGATGGACGCGCCTGGCCAGCATTTTTTGCAAGCATCGGCGGCTGACGCGGTGGCGGGGGCCGTCTGGTTGGTGGATGAAGGCGGCTTATCCGCTGAACTTAGCCAGGCCGTCTGGGCAGGTTATCGTCGTCCAAGAGGAAACCTGGTGGCGCAATCACTGGCCGCGCACGGCAGTGACCCACAGGCGGCGACGCTCGTTGGACGGCGAGTAAGCCGTATTGCGGTTCATCCCGCCCGCCAGCGGGAAGGTATTGGGCAACGGCTAATCGAGCAGGCTCATTACTATTCCACGCAGTGTGACTATCTGTCGGTCAGTTTTGGTTATACGAGTGAGCTATGGCGTTTCTGGCAGCGCTGCGGCTTTGTGCTGGTGCGGATGGGGAATCATCGGGAGGCCAGCAGCGGCTGCTACACCGCGATGGCGCTGCTGCCGATAAGCGAGGCGGGAAAACGCCTGGCCGCAACCGAACACCTGCGCCTGCGTCGGGATGCTGACGTTCTGGCACAGTGGAACGATGAGGCGATCCCGGTCGTGCCGCTGAAAGAGACTACGCTTAATGATGACGACTGGCAGGCGTTGGCTGGATTTGCCTTTGCGCATCGGCCGCTGCTCACGTCGTTAGGCTGTCTGAGTCGTCTACTCCAGCGCAGCGAGCTACCTCTTCCGGCATTACGCGGACGTGTCGACGAGAGATGCGGCGACACTGAACTGTGCCAGCGATTGAAGGTGTCCGGGCGTAAAGCGCTGTTGTTGGTTCAGCGGGCTGAAGCGGCGCAGGCGTTGGCCCAGATCGATGCGGCCCGGACGCAACAGCTACAGAATCGCATTATGCAATGGCAATTTTTTCACTGACTTCTTCAATTTCCTGGCATGGTCATTGCGATTAAGCGGCGTAGAATTACTCTTATCAGTTAAGGAGATCGCCATGAAACATGACCATTTTGTTGTTCAAAGTCCCGATAAACCTGCGCAACAGCTGTTGCTGCTGTTTCATGGCGTCGGCGATAACCCGGTTGCCATGGGCGAAATTGGTTCCTGGTTTGCACCGCTGTTCCCCGATGCGCTGATTGTCAGTATCGGTGGGGCACAGCCTTATGGTTCCACCGGCGGCCGGCAGTGGTTTTCAGTGCAGGGCGTGACGGAACAGAACCGTCAGGAGCGGGTTGATGCCATCATGCCGGTGTTTATCGACATCGTACGCTACTGGCAGCAACAGAGCGGCGTTTCCCCTCAGGCAACCGCGCTGATTGGTTTTTCGCAGGGGGCGATTATGTCGCTTGAGAGTATCAAGGCCGAACCGGGGCTGGCATCGCGGGTCATCGCCTTCAATGGCCGCTACGCCAGCGTGCCGGAGGTGGCGACGACCGCCACAACGGTGCATTTGATTCACGGCGGGGAAGACCGGGTGATCGAACTGTCTCACGCCGTTGCCGCGCAGGAAGCATTAATTCGTGCCGGAGGGGATGTGACGCTGGATATCGTCGAAGATCTCGGCCATGCCATTGACGATCGCAGCATGCAATATGCACTCGATCATTTGCGCTTTACCGTACCGAAGCACTATTTCGATGAAGCACTGAGTGGCGGTAAGCCCCACGATGATGATGTGATTGAGATGATCTAGCCCGTAGGCCGGATAAGGCGAGGCCGCCATCCGGCACTTAATGCCCGGTGGCGCTAACGCTTACCGGGCCTATGGGACTGCGGTTATTTCTTCGGCTGATCCTTGTTCGGCCAGTCATCGTCATCATCCCATTTATCGTTAAAGTCACGATGCGGGGGAAGCTCCGGTTTATTGGCGAGAAATTTTTTATGGTCAACGCGCTTGAGATCTTTGATTACGTTCAGCAGTACGCCTACCAGAAAAACCAGTACTAAAATCCACCAATACTTTGCCAGCAAGTCCATGCTCATTTCCTCTTGCAGGAACGCTCATCAGGCGACGAGCTGCTCCATGATACGTTGATACATACGGGCAAGCAGCTGCAGGTCGGCGGCATTAACACATTCATTAATTTTATGAATGGTGGCATTGACCGGCCCAAGTTCTACTACCTGCGCCCCCATGCGGGCAATAAAGCGCCCGTCGGATGTCCCGCCTGTAGTCAGTAACTGCGGTTTAATTTCATTATAGTGCTCAATGGCGTTGACCACTGCATCCACCAGTTTACCGCGATCCGTCAGGAACGGCTGACCGGAAAGCCACCAGTCGACGGTATAACGCAGCTGATGCTTATCCAGCAGCGCCAGCACCCGCGATTTGATCATCTCATCGTTGAGTTCGGTGCTGAACCGGAAGTTGAACTGAACAAAAAGCTCGCCGGGGATGACGTTATTGCTGCCGGTTCCTGCCTGAATATTGGCAATCTGCATGCTGGTCGCGGGGAAAAATTCATTGCCCTGATCCCATTCAATGCCTACCAGTTCATTCAGCATTGGCGCAGCGCGGTGCACAGGGTTATCAGCCAGATGCGGATAGGCCACGTGTCCCTGAACCCCGTGAATCGTCAGGTTGCAGGTCAGTGAACCCCGACGCCCGTTCTTGACCACATCACCGACGATTTCGGTACTGGATGGCTCGCCGACCAGGCAATAGTCCAGTCGTTCGTTGCGGGCCATCAGCGCTTCAACCACCTTCACGGTGCCATTTTTCGCGCTGGCTTCTTCATCAGAGGTGATTAAAAATGCCAGACGGCCTTTATGGTTAGGGTGCTGAGCGACGAAACGCTCTGCCGCGACAACCATTGCCGCCAGCGATCCTTTCATATCCGCAGCGCCGCGTCCGAACAGCAGGCCGTCGCGGATTGTCGGCTCAAATGGCGGATTGATCCAACGATCAACATCACCGGCAGGCACGACGTCGGTGTGACCGGCAAACGCCAGCGTCTCACCGTGTCCGCGCCATGCCCAAAAATTCTGTGTGTCACCAAAATCCATTCGCTCAACGGTAAAACCTACCGCGCGCAGGCGCTCAATCATTAACGCCTGGCACCCGGCATCATCCGGGCTTAGGGAAGGACGGCGAATAAGCTGCTGTGTCAGCTCAATAACCGGGCACGACATAGACTACACCTCATTACAATCATTAAAAAACTGCATATAACTGGATTCACTAAAACCCAGCAGCATAGGCTTACCCGGTGCGCAGAGCAATGGGCGTTTGATCATTGCGGGCATTTCAATCATCAAAGCGGCCGCGGCGTCCGCAGTGGTGATGCGACTCCGCGTGGTTTCATCCAGTTTGCGCCAGGTGGTTCCGCGCGTATTGAGCAGCGCCTCCCAACCTAACTCGTTGATAAAAGACTGCATGAGTGCGTGGTCCAGACCGTCAACGCGATAATCATGGAAGCGGTACTCAATACCGCGTTCCTCCAGCCAGCGTCGGGCTTTTTTAATCGTATCGCAGTTTTTAATGCCGTAAAGGGTGACCATTTGAATCCTTATTGACGTAATTTGAATATTTATTCTTAATCTGTGTTATTGCAGATAATACATAGTGTCACTCAATCGTTATAGAAAAATATAACATTGTTGAACAACAGTGAATAATGATTCCTGAAAGTTCCAGAATCATGGATGGCGTAAAATTCAGAATTTACTGCTTTGCATCTGACTGTTTTTCCATCAGAATTATCAAAGTCGTAGATTATGTATGAATATTTCAAAATATTGCCGTAAGTCACATAAAATTTATGGGTATAGCGCATAGTGATGACATACACCCCACACACGGGAGGATGCAATCACAACCATTGGTTAAATTGTCTTCTTTTAATGATGATGATTTCGTAGAATGCCCATAATAATAAGAGAGGTTGTTATGATTGAACGTGAACTGGGGAACTGGAAAGATTTTATCGAAGTCATGCTTCGTAAATAAATTTCTGGCAGACATCCTGATCCCGCAAGGGATAAAAAAAGGCGACTCATAATAAGTCGCCTTTTTTGTGCCCTGATTATTCCGGGCGTGGCTTCAACGGGAAGCGCCTGCGTACCAGCACAAAAAACAGCGGCACGAAGTAAATGGCCAAAATGGTGGCGGATATCATCCCGCCCATCACGCCGGTCCCTACCGCATGCTGACCGCCGGAGCCTGCGCCGCTGCTGATGGTCATCGGCAGCACCCCGAAGATAAACGCCAGTGAGGTCATTAAAATTGGACGTAAACGCTGACGACAGGCGTGCAGTGTGGCGTCGAGCAAATCGTGTCCTTTTTCATTCATTTCATTGGCGAACTCAACAATTAATATCGCGTTTTTCGCCGACAGCCCGATAACCGTTAATAGCCCGACCTGGAAATAAACGTCGTTTTCCAGACCGCGCATCCAGGTCGCCAGCAGCGCGCCAATCACCCCCAACGGCACTACCAGCATGACGGAGAACGGTACCGACCAGCTTTCGTACAGTGCCGCCAGACACAGGAACACCACCAGCAGCGAAATAGCGTACAGGGCAGGGGCCTGAGAGCCCGAGAGCCGTTCCTGATAAGACATCGCCGTCCATTCGAGGCCAAATCCGGTCGGAAGCTGATGCACCAGCGATTCCATCACGTCCATTGCCGTC
>NZ_SZWV01000100.1:4522-13183 GCF_005280945.1 Citrobacter sp. wls718 | reverse complement strand
GGTACTGACGCCGGGCGCGGCTTCGCCGACGATCTCGACGGCAGAGTAGCCGTTGTAGCGTTCCAGACGCGGTGAACCGGTTTCCCAGCGCGAGGTGGCAAACGCCGAGAACGGCACCATACCACCGCTATTGTTGCGCACGTACCACAGGTTGATGTCGTCAGGGAGCATGCGATATTCCGCCGCCGCCTGCACGTAGACTTTTTTCACACGGCCGCGGTCCATAAAGTCATTGACGTAACTGGAGCCCCAGGCCGTTTGCAGCGTGTCGTTAATATCATCGATAGAAACCCCCAACGCCTGTGCTTTGCGCTGATCGATATCAATTTGCAGCTGCGGGCTGTCGTCGAGGCCATTATGACGTACGCGGGTGAGAGAGGTGTCCTTCCCGGCAAGTTCTATCAATTTGTCCCGTGCGGCCATTAACGCGTCATGACCCGCACCGGCGTGATCCTGCAACTCCATATCAAAACCGGCAGAGCTACCCAGGCCGCTGATGGCCGGAGGGCTGCTGGCAAATACGCGCGCCTCTTTAATCTGGTTAAACGCTTTGGTGGCGCGTTCGATAATGGCAAATGAGGTGCCGGTGGTGGCGTCACGATCGTCCCAGTCTTTTAAGCGGACAAACATGCGCGCTACGTTCTGCCCGTTCCCTCCAGGGCCAGAACCGACGGTTGAGAAGACCGACATGATGTTGTCTTTTTCATGGGTGAAATAATACTTCTCGACTTCTTCCACCACTTTTAACGTCTGCTGCTGCGTGGAACCGCTGGGCAGCTGCACCGAGGTGGTAAACATGCCGCGGTCTTCCAGCGGCAGGAACGAGGTTGGCAGGCGCAGGAACAGGAATACCATGCCGCCGAGCAGCAAGCCGTAGATCAGGATCCAGCGCAGGCTGCGATGTAAAATTCGCGCAACGCCTTTTTCATAGCGTTCAGCATTGCGGTTAAACATGCGGTTAAACCAGCCGAAGAACCCGGTCTGACCGTGATGTTCGCCCTTATGCAGCGGCTTGAGCAATGTGGCGCACAGGGCCGGGGTCAGGATCATCGCCACCAGCACCGACAGCACCATTGCCGAGACGATGGTTATCGAGAATTGGCGGTAAATCGCCCCGGTGGTGCCACCGAAGAAGGCCATCGGGATAAACACCGCGGACAGCACCATGGCGATACCCACCAGCGCACCCTGGATCTGCCCCATCGATTTCCGCGTGGCTTCACGCGGCGAGAGGCCTTCCTCGCTCATGATGCGCTCGACGTTCTCCACCACCACAATGGCGTCATCGACCAGCAGGCCGATGGCCAGCACCATCGCAAACATCGTTAGCGTGTTGACGCTGTAGCCAAAGGCGTAGAGCACGGAGAAGGTGCCCATTAACACCACCGGGACGGCGATGGTTGGGATAAGCGTCGCACGGAAGTTTTGCAGGAACAGATACATGACGAGGAAGACCAGCGCGATGGCTTCCAGCAGCGTTTTTACCACGTCGATAATCGATGCTTTGACGAAGGAGGTGGTTTCATACGCCACCTTGTATTCCAGTCCGTGCGGGAAATATTGCTACAGCTCATTCAGGCGATTGATAACCAGATTCGCCGTCGCCATTTCATTGGCGCCAGAGGCTAATTTAACCCCCAGACCGGAGGCCGGATTGCCGTTAAAGCGGCTGAGGTAATCGTATTTCTCTGCGCCCATTTCGACTGTGGCGACGTCGCCCAGTTTGACGTCGGAACCGTCCTGGTTCACGCGCAGCGTAATCGCGCGGAAATCGTCCGGCGTTTGTAGCAATGACTGAGCATTGATCGTCGCATTCAGCGCCTGTTTGTCCACCGAAGGCGTACCGCCAAGTTGGCCGACTGCAATTTGCGCATTTTGCGACTCGATAGCGTCGGTGACGTCTTTGGCGGTCATCTGGAAGCTGTTCAGCTTGGCCGGGTCGAGCCAGATACGCATGGAGTATTGAGAGCCGTAGGCGTCAATATCCCCCACGCCGTTAATACGGCTGAGCGGGTCCTGAATATTACTCGCCACGTAGTCGGCAATATCCTGCTTGTCCATTGAGCCGTCGGTGGAGACAAAGGCGATAGTCAGGATATTGGTATCCCCGGTTTTACGTACCGTCACCCCCTGATCCTGTACCGCCTGCGGCAGCTTACGCATCGCCGACTGCAGTTGGTTTTGTACCTGCTGTACGGCTTCGTCAGGATCGGTCCCTGCCACAAAACTGAGCGTCACCGACGCCTGGCCGGTCCCGCTGCTTTGCGACGACATATACATCAGGTTATCGAGACCGGTCATGTTCTGTTCGATAACCTGGGTCACGGTGTTTTCCAGCGTTTGTGCCGACGCGCCTGGATAGTTCGCGGTGACGCGCACGTTCGGCGGCGCCAGATCGGGATATTGCTCAACGGGCAGCGAAAAAATAGCCAGGGTTCCTGTGAGACACAACAGGATAGCTAACACCCAGGCAAAAATGGGGCGATCGATAAAAAAATTCGCCATTAAAAGGGGACCTCGTGTTTCTGCGTATATTTGTGGGTATGACCTGCTTCACTGTAGCGGCAAGGTACGAGCCAAACGTGGAGAAAAAAAGAAGATAATGTAAATTATCATACGCGTTTACAGCATACCTTTCGTGCCAACGCCGTCTGGACTGGGTGCAGACCAGACGGTGCATTGCTGTTCTTTACGTTAGCTGACTTTCTGTCTCTGCCGATCGAAAACTAATGCTGACCAGCGTTCCGCCCCCGGAGGGTTGCGAGAAGGTCAGTGTACCGCTGAGTCTTTCTGCTCGCTCACGCATAATATTCAAACCATAGTGTCCCGCGGGTTCTTGCGGGTCACCGATACCGACGCCGTTATCGCGGATATACACGGTATGATTCCCATCCGGCGCGGTCACGCAGCTGACGGCAATTTCGCTCGCACTGGCGTGTTTAATGGCGTTCAACACTGCTTCACGAACGATCTGCAACAAGTGCACCTGCATTTGCGCATCCAGTGCCAGCGTCGGTAACCGGCAATCGAGCGTCAGTTTAGCCGAAGTTTGGTTTTGCAGCGTTTCCAGCATTTCGTGCAGGGCAGAAGGCAGATCGGCCTGCTGTAAGGTCAGGCGGAAGGTGGTGAGCAGCTCGCGCAACTGGCGATACGCATCATTCAACGCCTGGGAGAAATCGGCCATGATGCCCTGCGCCGGGGCATTATCTTCCGGAATCGAACGCTTCAGTAGCGTTAACTGAATGCGCAAATAAGACAGCACCTGCGCCAGCGAGTCGTGGAGTTCACGCGCGATGGTCGCTCGCTCTTCCATTAACAACAGCTGCTGAAAATGTTTTTGCGCCTGATTGAAGTACAGCCCGCGACCCAGCATGGTTGACACGCTATTAAGCAGCGGTGTGGACGCACTTACGTTAGGGCTTTGCCAGTGTAGTTCACCATAGACGGTCTCTTGCATGGTGACCGGCAGGATCTGCATCGGCAGGTCGGGGCTTTTCGTTCCTTCGCTGATCCGCCAGTTATCCCCGACGGTGAGTTCCAGGAAATATGCAGCGTCGTGCTCGCGAACGATCTGTAAAATATGGCGGAAGCAGTGCACGTCAATTTGGCTGGTATTCAGCGCCTGAGAGCACTGATACAGCACTTCCAGGCGGCGATTGGCTTCGTGAAGGTCGTGTGTTTTCTCCGCCACGGAGGCTTCCAGCGAGCGGTACAGTTTATGCAGTTCACTCGACATCTGGCTAAACGTCTTCGCCAGCAGCCCCAGTTCGTTGGGCAAGCCGGTATCCAGTTGGGGGATATCAAACTGACCGTGTTCAATCTGCTGGCTGGCCATCACCAGGTTATTGAGTGGACGTACTACCTGCTGGCGAATACGCCGCAAAGTAAAGAACACCAGGGTGAATATGCCGATCCCGCCCGCCAGCGATATGCCAAACACCAGCATCACTTTGCGCTCAGCATAATGCTGCAGCGCCAGAACGAAGAGGTCGATTTGATTGACATAGTTGTTGATATTGGCCTGATACCAGGGCAAATCGCCGCTTATCAGTCGGGTGTTCATTTCCAGCCAGTTCGCATGCAGACGTCCATAGCGGCTTTTTACCGCCTCTGGAACATACCAGGCGTTTAGATTTTGTAATGCCGGCGCGTTTAACGCCTGCTGGAAAAGCTGGCGGTGGGCGTTGAGTTGTGGGCTTTGGCTTTGCAGGTCATACCCCAGCCGATAACTTTGCATACGCAGGGAACCGGCAATATTAATTGCCTCCGCGTCGCGCAAACTGCTGGTGAGCGTAAGCAGCGCAATGCCCGTAGAGAGAATTGACAGCAGCACGATGTAGAAAAAAGCCTTGGCTAAACTGGCCGAGACAGGACGCTTTACCGTCACTCGCACATCCTCACACAATGCGCCTCGCGCCTGGTTGCAGCCCGAACGACTCAGTGTATTTGTTAAATGTTAATAAAATCGCCATGAAACAGGATGGTAACTGAAACACAATTTCATATGCGATGAAATAAATTGATCTGCCACAGGTTCTGGATAAATAGTTGTACTTTCTGGGCAAATGGACATTGCCGCTCACTTCAGGGTCGGTTAATAACAGTCATATAAAGAATAAGGTTTTTGCAACCAAAAAAGAAGGAAGCCATGAATCGTTTTATTATGGTCAACAGCCAACAGTGCCTGGGATGCCACGCCTGTGAGGTCGCCTGTGTCATGGCGCATAACGATGAGCGGCATGTCCTGAGCCAACGGCATTTTCAGCCGCGCATTACCGTCATCAAACATCAACATCAACATCAACACCAGCGCAGTGCGGTGACTTGCCGCCACTGTGAAGATGCGCCCTGTGCCAGAAGCTGTCCGAATGGTGCAATCAGTCATGACAATGACAGCGTGCAGGTGAACGCGAAAAAGTGTATTGGCTGTAAATCCTGCGTTGTTGCCTGTCCTTTTGGCACGATGCAGATCGTACTGACTCCCGTGGCGAAAGGAAAGGTGAAAGCGACCGCGCATAAGTGCGATTTGTGTCAGGGGCGGGAAGAAGGACCGGCCTGCGTTGAGAACTGTCCGGCGCAGGCGCTACAGCAGGTGACTGAAAGCTCACTTGCCGGTCTTTCAAAAGCACGCAGGCTGCGCGCAGCCAGTCAGGAGTGTCAACCCTGGCATGCGATTGCCAGCGGAGTGACGCAGCATGTCACCAGTAAAGTTGAACAAATGCGGGCCACGCCCCCGCGCGGTGAGCCCGATAAACTGCCGATTGAAGCCCGTAAAACCAGCTTTGATGAGATTTATTTGCCGTTCCGCACGGCGCAGGCTGAACGGGAAGCCTCCCGCTGCCTGAAGTGTGGCGAGCACAGTATTTGCGAGTGGACATGCCCGCTGCACAACCATATTCCACAGTGGATCGAACTGGTGAAAGCCGGAAACATTGACGCAGCGGTTGAGCTTTCGCACCAGACCAACTGCCTTCCGGAAATTACCGGACGCGTCTGTCCGCAGGACCGGCTCTGCGAAGGGGCTTGTACGGTACGTGATGAACACGGTGCGGTCACCATTGGCAATATTGAACGTTACATCTCCGACCGCGCGTTGAGCAAAGGGTGGAGACCGGACCTAAGTCATGTACAGAAAGTCGATAAACACGTCGCCATTATCGGTGCGGGGCCGGCGGGGCTGGCTTGTGCGGATGTGTTAGCCCGCAACGGCGTTAGCACCACCGTCTTCGATCGCCATCCTGAAATTGGCGGCTTACTGACGTTTGGTATTCCGGCCTTCAAACTGGATAAATCATTGCTGGCGCGCCGTCGTGAAATCTTCAGTGCCATGGGTATTCATTTCGAGCTGAACTGCGAAGTCGGCAAGGACGTGACGCTGGCTGCGTTGCTGGAAGACTACGATGCGGTGTTCGTGGGCGTCGGGACCTATCGTTCGATGAAAGCGGATCTGCCGAATGAAGACGCCCCCGGTGTGTATGACGCGCTACCGTTCCTGATTGCCAATACCAAGCAGGTGATGGGACTGGATGAACTGCCAGAGGAGCCGTTTATTGACACCGCCGGACTTAACGTCGTTGTCCTCGGCGGCGGCGATACGGCCATGGACTGCGTGCGTACCGCGCTGCGCCACGGGGCAAGCCAGGTCACCTGCGCTTACCGTCGGGATGAAGCCAACATGCCCGGCTCGAAAAAAGAGGTCAAAAATGCCCGCGAAGAGGGGGCTAACTTTGAATTTAACGTCCAGCCGGTTGAGCTGGTGCTGAATGCTGAAGGGCGCGTCAGCGGCGTGCGTTTCTTACGCACCCAACTCGGTGAACCTGATGCGCAGGGGCGGCAGCGTCCGGTTCCCATCGCCGGGAGTGAATTTGTGATGCCTGCAGATGCGGTGATCATGGCGTTTGGTTTTCATCCGCACGGCATGCCATGGCTGGAGGCGCACGGCGTGAAGGTTGATAGCTGGGGGCGGATCGCTGCGGACGTTGAGAGCGCTTACCGTTATCAAACCACGAACCCGAAGATTTTTGCCGGGGGGGATGCGGTGCGCGGAGCCGATCTGGTGGTGACGGCCATGGCGGAAGGGCGTCATGCCGCACAGGGGATCGTCGACTGGCTGGGTATAAAATCAGTTAAATCTCACTAATCAGCGGGTAGGCCGGATAAAACGCGTTAGCGTTGCCATCCGGCAATGTGCAGTATATAGGTCTGATGGCGCTTCGCTTATCAGGCCTACATTGTTCTAAGACAAACCCGGTTTCACGGCGTAGTATTATTGCTCACTTCTCTCCGTGGAGCCGGTATGTCGCAAAAAATTACCCTCATCAAAGACAAAGTCCTTTCCGATAACTACTTCATCCTGCGCAATATCACCTATGAACTGACCCGTAGCAACGGCGAGGTCATCCGCCACAAACGCGAGGTTTACGATCGCGGTAACGGGGCCACCATCCTGCTGTATAACCCGGAGAAAAAGACCGTGGTGTTGATCCGCCAGTTTCGCGTCGCGACCTGGGTCAACGGTAACGAAAGCGGACAGCTAATAGAAACCTGCGCCGGACTGCTGGACAACAACGAGCCGGAAGCCTGCATTCGCAAAGAGGCGATAGAAGAGACCGGCTATGAAGTGGGTGAGGTGCGCAAACTGTTTGAGTTGTACATGTCGCCGGGCGGCGTGACCGAATTAATCCACTTTTTTATCGCGCAATACAGTGACAGCCAGCGGGCGAATGCCGGTGGCGGCGTTGAAGATGAAGATATTGAGGTTCTGGAACTCCCCTTCATGCAGGCGCTGGAGATGATCAAAACTGGCGAGATCCGAGATGGTAAAACGGTGCTATTGCTGAACTATTTGCAGTCGTCACATCTCATGGGCTCATGATCGGGATTTATATTTCTTTACAAAATAACGGCCAATCCGACGATTCTGATTGAGCCTCATCAATCGCGCAAGGAAGATACGGCTCAGGTTGTTGGTTTTGACTTCGGGGTTGTACCGTCCATGCGCTATCGCGTTATTTTCATCTTTCTGCTCGGTTTGCTGCCGGTCCGCTTTTTGTGGGCGGCTCCTGCGCAGCAGGCATTTTCCGACTGGCAGGTGACCTGCAATAACCAGAATTTTTGCGTGGCGCGCAATACCGGTGAACATCACGGCCTGGTGATGACCCTAAGCCGCAGCGCCGGGGCGCATACCGACGCGGTGTTGCGCATCGAACTGGGGGGACTGGACTCCCCCGATGCCAAAGAGGCAGATATTGCGCCGCGTTTGCTGCTCGACGGCGCACCGCTGCCGTTGACCGGTGAACACTGGAATATAACGCCCTGGCATCTGATGACTGACGATCCTGTCACCATTAGCGCCTTTTTACAGACCGTGCAAAACGCGCAGGCTATTACCCTGCAAAAAGGGGGGCAAACCCTGTCGCTGAGAGGACTGAAAGCCGCGCTGTTGTTTATTGACGCACAGCAAAAACGTGTAGGCAGTGAAACCGCCTGGATACAAAAAGGTGACGAGCCGCCGCTCAGCGTGCCGCCGGCACCCGCCCTGAAAGGTGTGGCCATCGTGAATCCCACGCCAACGCCGCTGTCTGAACAAGAACGCAACGACCTACTGGATTACGGGAACTGGCGGATAAACGGGTTGCGTTGTTCGCTCGACCCGATGCGTCGCGAGGTGCGGGTGTCTGCGTTAACGGACGACAAAGCGCTGCTGATGATCGGCTGTGAGGCCGGGGCATATAACACCATCGATTTGGCGTGGATTGTGTCCCGCAGCAAACCGCTGACCTCCCGCTCCGTGCGGTTGAGTCTGCCGTTTAAAACGGATGCAGAAAGCAATGATATGGAGTTGACCAATGCTGCGTTCGATGAAAAATCGCGCGAGCTGATTACGCTCGCCAAGGGCCGAGGGTTGTCGGACTGCGGTATCCAGACGCGCTGGCGTTTTGACGGCCAGCGTTTTCGTCTGGTGCGTTATGCGCAGGAGCCAAGCTGTGATAACTGGCATGGCCCCGACGCCTGGCCCACATTGTGGATCACCCGTTAAGCACCTTATGTGCTTTTTCGACAATGTTCTCCACCGTAAAGCCGAAAAACGGGAATAATTTGTCCGCCGGGGCGGATTCCCCATAGCCGGTCATGCCGACAATCGCACCTTTCAGACCGACG
>NZ_SZWV01000100.1:0-4498 GCF_005280945.1 Citrobacter sp. wls718 | reverse complement strand
TTTGTACCAGTAATCGGCAATGCCCGCTTCGACCGCCACGCGCGCGCTGACGTTTGCTGGCAGGACCGATTCACGGTATGCCTCGTCCTGGGCGTCGAAGATATCCGTCGAGGGCAGGGAGACCACGCGAACGTTACGCCCTTCACCCGTCAATTTCTCCGCCGCCAGCAGCGTGATCTCCATCTCTGACCCGGTAGCAATCAGGATAATATCCGGCTTCCCGCCGCCGTCTTTCAGTACGTAGCCGCCGCGGGCAATCTCTTTGACCTGCTCAGGCGTGCGTTCAACCTGTGCCAGGTTCTGCCTGGAAAGGATCAGCGCCGTGGGACCGTTATGGCGCTCAACGGCCAGTTTCCAGCCTACTGCCGCTTCGACCTGATCGCACGGACGCCAGGTGCTGAAGTTGGGCGTCAGGCGCAGGCTGGCGAGCTGCTCTACCGCCTGGTGAGTCGGACCGTCTTCCCCCAGACCAATCGAGTCGTGGGTATAGACCATGATCTGTCGGGCCTTCATTAATGCTGCCATGCGTGCGGCGTTACGGGCGTATTCGACAAACATCAGGAAGGTGGCGGTATACGGGACAAAACCGCCATGATGGGCGATGCCGTTGGCAATGGCGGTCATGCCAAATTCACGCACGCCGTAGTGAATGTAATTCCCGGCCGGGTCGTCTTTCAGCGAGGTTGAGCCTTTCCAGATAGTCAGGTTGCTGGGGGCGAGATCGGCAGAGCCGCCAAGCAGTTCGGGCAGCATCGGGCCATAGACGTTGAGGGTGTTTTGCGATGCCTTACGGGTGGCAATTTTTGCCGGATTAGCCTGCAATTCGCGAATGTATTTCTCGGTACTCTTTTCCCACTCTTTTGGCAGCCCACCACGCATCCGGCGGGTAAACTCTGCTGCCAGTTCAGGATGTGCTTGCTGGTACGCGGAGAAGGTCGTATTCCAGTCCTGCTGGGCTTTTTCGCCTTTTTCCCGCGCGTCCCAGGCCCGATAAATCTCTTTGGGGATGTGAAAGGCGGGATGATGCCAGCCCAGCTTCTGGCGGGTCAACGCCACTTCTTCTTCACCCAGTGCCGCGCCGTGCGCCTCTTCTTTCCCGGCCTTATTCGGCGAGCCAAAGCCAATTACCGTCCGGCAGATAATGAGTGATGGCTTATCGGTCACGCTTTGGGCTTCCAGAATGGCTTTCTTCACCGCTTCAGGATCGTGCCCGTCTATCTCGTGTACCACATGCCAGTGATACGCTTCAAAGCGCTTCGCGGTATCGTCGGTAAACCAGCCTTTGGTTTCGCCATCAATAGATATGCCGTTGTGGTCGTAAAAGCCGATCAGCTTGCCCAGTCCCAGCGTCCCCGCCAGCGAACAGACTTCGTGGGAAATCCCTTCCATCAGGCAGCCGTCGCCCATAAAAACATAGGTGAAATGGCTGACAATCTCATGGCCCGGTTGATTAAACTGCGCGGCCAGCGTTCGTTCGGCCACCGCCAGCCCGACGGCGTTCGCCAGGCCCTGACCCAACGGCCCGGTGGTGGTTTCCACGCCCGGCGTGTAGCCCAGTTCCGGGTGCCCGGGCGTTTTTGAATGCAGCTGGCGGAAGTTCTTTAACTCGTCCAACGGCAGGTCGTAACCGGAAAGATGCAGCAGGCTGTAAAGCAGCATTGAGGCGTGACCGTTGGACAAAATAAACCGGTCACGATCGTACCAGTGAGGATCGCTCGGGTTATGGCGGAGAAAATCGTTCCACAGCACTTCGGCAATATCGGCCATGCCCATCGGTGCGCCGGGATGGCCTGAGTTGGCTTTCTGGACCGCATCCATACTCAGCGCACGAATGGCATTGGCAAGCTCTTTACGGGTCATAGGAAATACTCCTTGAAAAGTAAAGTGTTAGAGCGTGTGTTAATTCACACTTTTGGAGAATTTGCAGGCGTTGTCAGCAAAAAGCATAGCAGACAGGCATGGTATTGCTGGCTTAAGCAGGTAACATGGCTGTTATAAATTGATAACAAATTCTTTCTTTGAGTAGTGAGAGTTTGGCGACCTTCAAAGTTTGCGCCGCTGACTGAGGTGATAATGTGCGGCTCTGCAAAAGGGTTACCTGCGCCACTTTATTGATCGATACGTGAAAGGAACAACAAGATGGATGACCAGTTAAGACAAAGCGCCCTCGATTTCCACGAGTTTCCAGTACCCGGCAAAATTCAGGTTTCGCCAACCAAACCCCTTGCCACCCAACGTGACCTGGCGCTGGCCTATTCACCCGGTGTTGCAGCCCCGTGTCTGGAAATCGAAAAAGACCCGCTGGCGGCCTACAAATACACCGCGCGCGGCAACCTGGTGGCGGTGATTTCCAACGGTACTGCGGTACTGGGGCTGGGCAACATTGGTGCGCTGGCCGGCAAACCGGTGATGGAAGGGAAAGGCGTTCTGTTTAAGAAATTTGCCGGGATTGACGTGTTCGATATTGAAGTCGACGAACTCGATCCGGATAAATTTATTAACGTGGTGGCGGCCCTTGAGCCGACGTTTGGCGGCATCAACCTCGAAGATATTAAAGCGCCGGAATGCTTCTACATAGAGCAAAAACTGCGTGAGCGTATGAATATTCCGGTATTTCATGACGACCAGCACGGCACGGCTATCATCAGCACCGCTGCGATCCTCAACGGTCTGCGGGTGGTGGAGAAGAATATCTCTGATGTGCGTATGGTGGTGTCCGGTGCGGGGGCGGCGGCGATTGCCTGTATGAACCTGCTGGTGGCGCTGGGCATGCAGAAGCACAACATTGTGGTCTGCGACTCCAAAGGTGTGATTTACAAAGATCGCGAACCAAATATGGCTGAAACCAAAGCAGCCTACGCGGTGGAAGATGACGGCAAGCGTACACTGGATGACGTGATTGACGGGGCTGACATCTTCCTTGGCTGTTCCGGCCCGAAAGTGCTGAGCCAGGAGATGGTCAAGAAAATGGCGCGTGCGCCGATGATTCTGGCGCTGGCCAACCCGGAACCGGAAATTCTGCCGCCGCTGGCGAAAGAAGTGCGTTCCGATGCCATTATTTGTACCGGTCGCTCCGACTACCCGAACCAGGTCAACAACGTCCTGTGCTTCCCGTTCATCTTCCGCGGTGCGCTGGACGTGGGTGCCACTGCAATCAACGAAGAGATGAAGCTGGCGGCGGTACACGCTATTGCGGAACTGGCGCATGCTGAGCAGAGCGAAGTGGTGGCCTCCGCCTATGGCGATCAGGACCTGAGCTTTGGCCCGGAATACATCATTCCTAAGCCGTTTGACCCGCGTCTGATTGTCAAAATTGCACCAGCGGTGGCGAAAGCGGCCATGGACTCAGGCGTGGCAACGCGCCCGATTGCCGACTTTGATGCGTACATCGATAAGCTGAGTGAGTTTGTCTACAAAACCAACCTGTTCATGAAGCCGATTTTCTCGCTGGCACGCAAAGCGCCGAAGCGCGTGGTGCTGACGGAAGGGGAAGAGGCGCGCGTGCTGCATGCGACCCAGGAATTGATCACCTTAGGTCTGGCGAAGCCGATCCTGATTGGCCGTCCGAGCGTGATCGAAATGCGCATCCAGAAACTGGGGCTGCAGATCAAAGCCGGTGTTGATTTTGAGATCGTCAACAACGAATCCGACCCGCGCTTCAAAGAGTACTGGAGTGAGTATTATCAGATCATGAAGCGCCGGGGGATCACCCAGGAGCAGGCGCAGCGTGCGGTGATTGCCAACACCACGGTGATTGGTGCGATCATGGTGCAACGCGGTGAAGCGGATGCGATGATCTGCGGCACGATTGGCGACTATCACGAGCATTTCAGCGTGGTGAAAGCGGTATTTGGTCACCGCGACGGTGTGCATACGGCGGGGGCGATGAACGCGCTGTTGCTGCCAAGCGGCAACACCTTTATCGCCGATACCTACGTTAACGATGACCCGACGCCGGATCAACTGGCGGAAATCGCCGTGATGGCGGCCGAAACCGTACGGCGTTTTGGTATCGAACCGAAGGTGGCATTGCTGTCGCACTCCAACTTTGGCTCTTCCAACTGTCCGTCGGCCAGCAAAATGCGCGCAGCGCTGGAGCTTATCAAGGCGCGTGCGCCAGAACTGATGATCGACGGTGAGATGCACGGTGATGCCGCGCTGGTAGAAAGCATTCGTAACGATCGGATGCCGGACAGTCCGCTGAAAGGCTCCGCCAATATTCTGGTGATGCCGAATATGGAAGCGGCGCGTATTAGTTACAACTTACTACGCGTGTCCAGCTCTGAAGGCGTAACGGTCGGCCCGGTGCTGATGGGCGTGGCGAAACCAGTTCATGTATTAACGCCGATCGCCTCTGTTCGTCGTATCGTGAATATGGTGGCGCTGGCGGTTGTAGAAGCGCAAACACAACCGCTGTAATTACGTTAGTGTGAAGTATGAACCCTTACCCTGGCTTGAATGGGGTAAGGGGGAACTGGTGATGCTGCCAACTTACTGA
>NZ_SZWV01000099.1:0-1078 GCF_005280945.1 Citrobacter sp. wls718 | reverse complement strand
CTGCTTATTCGCACCTTCCCTAACAGATTGACGTCGTAGGTAATACCCGGTTGAGTGCTGTCGAGGTAATGCAGCACGCTTTCAACTTGCGCAGGGGTGCCAAAATAGTTTTCAACAATCACCGCATCTACGCCATTTTGTTGATAGATAGCGATCTCTTTTTTTGCATTTTCGAGGACATCACGGTCGTTTTCACCTTTCAAATGCAGCATGGCAAGAATGAATTTATTGTCACCAAATAACGTTTCAACTTTATTTTTCATGTTCGCTCCTGGCATTAAAAATCATCTGATTTTGGGGTACTGTTGAATAACACATCATTGCAGTACTGGATGGTTTCTTTGGATTCCAGAACGGCGGTTCTAATTAGCGCTTGGGTGTCGTCGGTATCGGGGTTTTCCAGAATCAATGCAATCAGTAACGGTAAATTGAGTCCGGTGATTAAATGCAGGCGCGGATCGTCAAGATGAGTAATAAACTCGTTAGTCACGCTTCCCTTAGAGATATCGGTGATCACAATGGCTTCATCTTGGCTGCCCAACGTGCTCATGAATTTTTGTACGCTGAGTTTGATATCAGGCACATCCTCGGTGTAGGCACACAGCGTGGAAATATCTTCATTTTTACCCACGACCATTTCCAGTGAATCCCTGATTCCATCAGCAAATCTGCCATGACTGGCGAACAAAAACTTACGCATACCGCTCCATGCTCCACAATGAGTGACGACACTACAGGTGTCGCCATAAATGATGAGACTGAATTGAGATAGCAGGAATCATGCCAGCTAATGTCAAAGCGGAAGGAGGTGAGAGGGGGGAGTTAATCCATCATTATGATTTTAAAGGATTAATTTTATTTTATGATATCGTAAATATAGCCGATTTCGCTGAACGGAATGGTGACACTATAGGTATCTTCTATGACACTAAAGGCATCCTGAATCATGCACAGTGTTTCTTTATCACTTTGACTAAGCGTCTGCTGTGCCGGGTAGTTCTCAAGAGGAATCTGACGAATCAAACGTTCCAGCATGCAGCTGGCATGGACATACAGGTGATGTAGCCCCCTGAAACAC
>NZ_SZWV01000098.1:22240-27900 GCF_005280945.1 Citrobacter sp. wls718 | reverse complement strand
GTCTTTCGCGCTGTTGATACGCAGACCGGAGGACAGACGTTCGATAGCAGAGCCCAGAGCGGACTGAGATTTGTTCAGGTTGTTTTGGGTCAACAGCGACAGGCTGTTTGTATTGATGACTTGTGCCATGATCTTTTCCTTATCAATTACAACTTGATGTTATTGGGCTGTTGCCCACGGTTTCTGACCGTAACCCATGTATCGGCACGTTAATTTTGAACTTTAGAAAATTTTCACTTTCTGCCGCTTTTTTTCTTAGCCCCTGAAATACCCTCTTTATGCACCACTATTCCGCGCATTATTTTCACCAAACAATCATTAAACTTTGCGCGCAGATTGCCGATAACTCGCATAACAATTGTTTGCAATCACAAGGAATCGGGCATGGCTTCATTTACATCATTGGGCGTAGGCTCAGGCTTACCGCTGGACACGTTGCTAAACAACCTGACTATTGCAGAGAAAAAACGTTTAAATCCAATTACTCAGCAACAGAGCGATAATAACGCCCGCCTGACAGCCTACGGTACGTTAAAGAGTGCACTGGAAAAATTCCAGACGGCCAATACGGCATTAAATAAACCGGAACTGTTCAGAAGCAGTAATGTAACCAGCAGTACCGAAGATCTGAAAGTCACCACGGAAGCCGGCGCGGCCCCAGGTATTTATACCATCAGCGTTACGCAGCTGGCGCAGGCTCAATCTTTAAGTACTGCAACGGTTGGCTCAAGCAAAGACGCTCTCGGTAACGGTTCTGCCACTCGTACCATTAAAATTGAGCAGCCGGGCCGCAAAGAGCCGATGGAGATTAAACTGTCGCAGGACAAAACCACGCTGGATGATATCAGTAAGGCGATTAACGATTCCGACAGCGGTATCTCTGCCAGTATCGTCAAGGTGAAAGACGGCGAGTTTAAACTGGTACTGACTGCCGCCGAAGGTATGGACAGTAAGATGACCATCTCCGTAGACGGCGACAGCAAGCTAAACGATCTGCTGGCTTATGACAGCAATACCGGTACCGGTAAAATGAGCGAGTTAGTAGTCGCGCAAAACGCTCTGTTAACCATGAACGGGATCCCGATTGAGCGTCAGAGCAACAAAGTGACCGATGCGCCGCAGGGCGTGACGCTGGAGCTGACCAAAAAGGTCACTGATGCTCGCGTGACCGTGACCAAAAGCAATGACAAAGCGACAGAAGCCATTAAAGGCTGGGTCGATGCTTATAACTCACTGATCGATACCTTTAATTCGTTGACCAAGTATAAGGCAGTTGATGCCGGAGCTGAAGGTCAGGACAAAGATAACGGTGCGCTGGTGGGCGATAGCGTGGTACGTACCATTCAGACCGGTATTCGCGCACAGTTTGCCAACTCTGGCAGCGAAGGTGCCTTTAAAACTCTGAATGAAATCGGCATCAAACAAGATGGCACAACCGGCAAGATGACCATCGATAATACCAAACTGAAAAAAGCGCTGGACGAAAATACCGCTTCAGTACGTGAGTTGCTGGCCGGCGATGGTAAAGAAACCGGTATTACCACCAAGATTGCCGCTGAAGTGAAAAGTTATCTGGCTGATGACGGTATTATCGACAGCGCACAAGACAGCATTAATGCCACGCTGAAAAAACTGACCAAACAGTACCTGTCCGTGAGCGCCAGTATCGACGACATGGTTGCGCGTTACACCGCCCAGTTTACCCAGCTTGATAGCATGATGAGCAAATTGAATAACACCAGTACCTATCTGGGCCAACAATTTACAGCGATGAATAAATCCTGATAACACGAGGTAAGTATGTATACCGCGAGCGGTACCAAAGCCTATGCACAGGTCGGCATAGAGAGTGGCGTGATGAGCGCCAGTCCGCATCAGCTGATCGAAATGTTGTTTGATGGCGCACACAGCGCCCTGGTGCGCGCTCGCCTGTTTATGCAACAGGGTGATATCGTCGCCAAAGGCGAGGCCTTAAGCAAGGCCATTAATATCATCGATAATGGCCTGAAAGCGGGTCTGGATCAGGACAATGGCGGAGAAATCGCCACCAATTTGTCAGCGCTGTATGACTATATGATCCGCCGTCTGCTGCAAGCGAATTTGCGCAATGATAGTCAGGCCATTGAAGAAGTCGAAGGGTTGCTCGGCAACATTGCGGAAGCCTGGAAGCAGATCTCACCGAGCGCATCATCCCAGGAGTCGCGTTAATGACCTCAGCCGTGGAGTTTGTCAACCGTTGGCAGCGCATCGCGCTACTCAGTCACTCGCTGCTGGAACTGGCGCAGCGCGGTGAATGGGACCTTTTACTGGAACAGGAAGTTAGCTATCTGCAAAGTATTGAAGTGGTCATGGAAGACGAAACTCCACCGGGCATTACGCGAAGCGTTCAGGACATCGTGGCCGGGTATATTAAACAGACGCTGGATAACGAACAATTACTCAAGGCGTTGCTGCAACAGCGGCTGGATGAACTCAGTGGGCTTATTGGTCAGTCGACCCGCCAGAAGACGCTGAATAACGCCTATGGTCGTCTTTCCGGCATGCTGCTGGTACCCGACGCCCCTACCGCATCGTAATTTTTTCCCGTCTCGCCTGAATAATCTTCCATACTCCAGAGGTCTGCCAAACGGCGTCTGGAGCACGGAAGATGAAAAATCCCACGTTATTGCAGTACTTCCACTGGTATTACCCTGAGGGCGGTCAGCTATGGTCCGAGCTTGCCGCACGCGCAGGCGGCCTCAACGATATCGGCATTAATATGGTGTGGCTGCCTCCTGCCTATAAAGGCGCGTCCGGCGGCTATTCCGTTGGCTATGACTCATATGATCTGTTTGATTTAGGCGAATTCGACCAAAAAGGCACCGTCGCCACCAAGTACGGTGATAAAAACCAGCTGCTGGCCGCCATTGATGCGCTGAAACACAACGACATTGCGGTACTGCTGGATGTGGTGGTCAACCACAAAATGGGGGCCGATGAGAAAGAATACATTCGCGTCCAGCGCGTAAACGCCGATGACCGCACGCAGATTGACGATGAGATTGTCGAATGCGAGGCCTGGACGCGCTACACCTTCCCGGCCCGCGCGGGTCAGTACTCGCAGTTTGTCTGGGACTTCAAATGCTTCAGCGGCATCGACCATATTGAGAACCCCACCGAAGACGGCATTTTCAAAATCGTCAATGATTACACCGGAGAAGGCTGGAACGATCAGGTGGATGACGAGCTCGGCAACTTTGACTACCTGATGGGCGAAAATATTGATTTTCGTAACCACGCCGTCACCGAGGAGATCAAATACTGGGCACGCTGGGTGATGGAGCAAACCCAGTGCGACGGTTTTCGCCTCGATGCCGTCAAGCATATTCCGGCCTGGTTTTATAAAGAGTGGATCGAACACGTGCAGGAGGTGGCCCCCAAGCCGCTGTTTATCGTCGCCGAATACTGGTCCCACGAAGTCGACAAACTGCAAAACTACATCAACCAGGTGGAGGGGAAAACCATGTTGTTCGACGCCCCCCTGCAAATGAAGTTTCACGAGGCTTCACGTCAGGGACGCGATTATGACATGAGCCAGATCTTCACCGATACGCTGGTGGAAGCCGATCCGTTCCATGCGGTGACGCTGGTCGCCAATCACGACACCCAACCGCTACAGGCGCTGGAGGCCCCAGTCGAGCCGTGGTTTAAGCCGCTGGCCTACGCGCTGATCCTGCTGCGCGAAAACGGCGTGCCGTCGGTGTTCTACCCCGATCTGTACGGCGCGCACTATGAAGATACCGGCAGGGATGGACAAACCTATCCCATCGACATGCCGATCATTGAACAGCTTGATGAACTGATTCTGGCCCGCCAGCGTTTCGCCCACGGCGTGCAAACGCTGTATTTTGATCACCCCAATTGCATCGCCTTTAGCCGCAGCGGTACCGACGACGACCCCGGCTGTGTGGTGGTATTGTCCAACGGCGATGACGGCGAAAAAAGCATTGCGCTTGGCGCGAACTACGGCAATAAAACCTGGCGTGACTATCTGGGGTATCGCGAAGAAAGCGTGGTCACCGATGAACACGGCGAAGCGACGTTTTTCTGCAACGGCGGCAGCGTCAGCGTGTGGGTGATTGCAGAGGTGTTGTAATGGACTTCCCCGGTAGCGGCGGGCTACCGGGGTTTAACGCTTACGGCAGCGGCGTGGCCAACGGCGTTTTCTGTAACACTTCGGCGCATTCCTGCGTTGGGCGTTCGACCCGTTGCAGCGTCATCCCGTCATATTCCAGCGTATTACCTTCGCGCTCAATCTCATACAGCTCACGCTTCACCGTCACGTTGGTGAGATCGCCGGAGAGCATCGTCAGTTTCCCCGGTAGCGCAATCACCCGCTGCCACTGGCGACAATCCAGCGTATCGCCCTCTTTGGTCACCACCAGCGAGGCGATAGCTTCCGGACTCACCAGCTTGCGCTGCGGACCTTTCGACTGCCAGTAGCCTTCCAGACCGGCGGGCGCGGGCGTTTTTACCACTTCGTTATAATTTTCAACTTCGGCGCATCCGCTAAGAAGCAGAAATGCACCAACGATTGCTAATTTTTTCATCATTCATCCTGCATGCGAAGAAAAGGGGATTGTGGCATTAAACCCCTGATGTCGCCAGCCTTTCGCGGCGGCGGATAAAGATTGATCCCGTCGGGATTACTTCTTATTACTGATAGGCAAAAATGTGGATCGGTGTAATATCCACACTTCTTGTTACATACCTTCTGAGTTCAGAGGCAAAACGCATGTCATGGCAACACTTCAAACAGGCCTGGTTAATTAAATTTTGGGCCCCTGCCCCTGCGGTCATCGCGGCGGGTATTCTCTCCACTTATTATTTCGGCATTACGGGAACCTTCTGGGCGGTAACCGGCGAATTTACTCGCTGGGGCGGTCAAGTCCTGCAGCTGTTTGGCGTTCACGCCGAAGAGTGGGGTTACTACAAACTGATCCATCTCGAAGGCTCCCCGCTGACCCGCATCGACGGCATGATGATCCTCGGCATGTTCGGCGGCTGCTTTGCGGCGGCACTGTGGGCCAACAACGTGAAACTACGTATGCCACGTAGCCGGGTGCGCATTATGCAAGCCATTATCGGCGGGATGATCGCCGGTTTCGGCGCGCGTCTGGCGATGGGCTGTAACCTCGCGGCGTTCTTCACCGGGATCCCACAGTTCTCTCTGCATGCGTGGTTCTTTGCGCTGGCCACCGCAATTGGCTCATGGTTTGGCGCACGCTTCACCCTGCTGCCGATGTTCCGTATTCCGGTCAAAATGCAGAAAGTCTCTGCCGCCTCGCCGCTGACGCAAAAACCGGAGCAGGCGCGTCGGCGTTTTCGCCTCGGCATGCTGGTGTTTATCGGCATGATCGGCTGGGCGCTGCTCACCGCCATGGATAAACCCAAGCTCGGGTTAGCCATGCTGTTCGGCGTGGGATTCGGTCTGTTGATTGAACGGGCGCAAATCTGTTTCACCTCGGCATTTCGCGACCTGTGGATTTCCGGGCGCACCCATATGGCAAAAGCCATTATCTTCGGCATGGCGGTCAGCGCTATCGGTATCTTCAGCTACGTGCAACTGGGCGTGGAGGCGAAGATCATGTGGGCCGGTCCCAACGCGGTGATCGGCGGCT
>NZ_SZWV01000098.1:12489-22193 GCF_005280945.1 Citrobacter sp. wls718 | reverse complement strand
GCGGGCGGGTGTGAAACCGGCTGGATGTACCGCGCGGTCGAAGGTCAGGTGCATTACTGGTGGGTCGGTCTGGGCAACGTAATCGGCTCGACCATTCTGGCCTACTACTGGGATGACTTCGCCCCGGCGCTTGCCACCAGCTGGGATAAAGTGAACCTGCTCAACACCTTCGGTCCGCTCGGCGGCCTGCTGGTGACCTATCTGCTGTTGTTTGCCGCACTGATGCTCATCATTGGCTGGGAAAAACGTTTCTTCCGCCGTGCAGGGCTAACGCCTGCTAAGGAATCCGCATGAAAAATATCGTCCCTGATTACCGTCTGGACATGGTGGGTGAACCATGTCCCTACCCGGCTGTCGCCACGCTGGAAGCGATGCCGCAGCTGAAGAAAGGTGAAATTCTGGAAGTGGTGAGTGACTGCCCGCAGTCGATCAATAATATTCCGCTGGATGCACGTAATCACGGCTATACGGTGCTGGATATTCAGCAGGATGGGCCAACCATTCGTTATTTGATTCAGAAGTAACAGTTCGCCGGATAGCGTTGCGCTTATCCGGCCTACATTTTCTGCACGTTGTCCCTACACCTGCATGGACATCACTTCCTGATACGCCGACACCAGCTTGTTACGCACCTGAATCCCCATCTGCATAGAGACCGAGGCTTTTTGCATATCGGTCATCACATCATTCAGCGCAATGCCCGGCTCACCCAGGGTAAATTTTTCTGCCTGCACGCGAGATGCGGTTTGTACATCACTGATGCGGTCCAACGCCGCATGCAGCTGACCGGCAAAGCTCACGGTCGGTTGTGGCTGCATATCCTGCATCTTTGCTGACGTCGCCGTGGCCTGTAGCTGGCTGATGACCCCTTCAATCCCCTGTATTGCCGACATTCTGATCCCCTGGATGATTTTTTACGTAGCAGAGATTACCAGCTCGTCAATAAGATAAAGGCGCTAAATAACGATAAAAACCCCCGGTTTTTGGCGCATAGAAAAATTTAAAACCGCAAATAATGTGACGGTCAATTTTTCGAGTTTGCTGACCCGGGAGTGAGTCTTGTTCCACTTTGCAAAAAACGCCGTCCACGATAATCCACGAGGTGCGAGATGAGTGCGACAGCATCGACTGCAACCCCACTGAAACCTCTCGAGTGGTTAAATCGCCTGCGTGCGAATCCCAGAATCCCTCTGATTGTGGCGGGCGCGGCTGCCGTCGCGATCGTCGTGGCGATGGTCCTGTGGGCCAAAGCGCCAGATTACCGCACGCTGTTCAGCAACCTCTCCGATCAGGACGGGGGCGCCATCGTCACCCAACTGACGCAGATGAACGTGCCCTATCGTTTCACCGAGGGAAGCGGCGCCATCGAAGTTCCCGCGGATAAAGTACATGAGCTGCGTTTGCGTCTGGCCCAGCAAGGTCTGCCGAAAGGCGGCGCGGTGGGCTTTGAACTGCTGGACCAGGAAAAGTTTGGTATCAGCCAGTTTAGCGAACAGGTGAATTACCAGCGAGCACTGGAAGGCGAACTGGCCCGCACCATTGAAACGCTCGGACCGGTTAAACGCGCCCGCGTCCATCTGGCCATGCCGAAACCTTCATTATTTGTCCGTGAGCAAAAATCCCCTTCCGCCTCCGTTACCGTAAATCTGGAACCGGGTCGGGCGCTGGATGAAGGTCAAATTAGCGCGGTTACCCATCTGGTCTCCAGCGCCGTGGCCGGTTTACCGCCGGGTAACGTCACGCTGGTCGATCAGGCCGGTCATCTGTTAACCCAGTCGAACACCAGCAGTCGTGACCTGAACGATGCGCAGCTGAAATACGCCAGCGACGTCGAAGGCCGCGTTCAGCGTCGTATCGAATCGATCCTGTCACCGATCGTCGGTAACGGTAACGTCCACGCGCAGGTCACCGCACAGCTGGATTTTGCCAATAAAGAGCAAACCGAAGAACAGTACAGCCCGAATGGTGATGAATCGCAGGCTGTACTGCGTTCGCGCCAGCTCAACGTCAGCGAGCAGATAGGAAGCGGCGCACCGGGCGGCGTACCGGGCGCCCTGTCGAATCAGCCTGCACCGGCGAATACTGCGCCTATCAATACACCACCGGCTAATCAGCAAAATGCGCAAACCACGCAGACAGCCAATAACGCGAATACCGGCCCACGTAGTACTCAGCGCAATGAAACCAGCAACTATGAAGTCGACCGCACCATTCGTCATACCAAAATGAACGTCGGCGACGTGCAGCGTCTCTCCGTGGCGGTGGTGATCAATTATAAAACCTTGCCGGACGGTAAACCGCTGCCGCTGAGCGCCGATCAGATGAAGCAAATTGAGGATCTGACCCGCGAAGCCATGGGCTTCTCCGACAAGCGCGGCGATACCCTGAACGTGGTGAACTCACCCTTCACGGCAACCGACGACGCGGGCGGCGAGCTGCCATTCTGGCAACAGCAGTCCTTTATTGAGCAGTTGATGATTGCCGGACGCTGGTTACTGGTACTGCTGGTGGCCTGGATACTGTGGCGTAAAGCCGTTCGTCCGCAACTGGTCCGCCGTAGCGAAGAGGCGAAAGTCGCGCAGGAACAAACGCGCGTTCGTCAGGAAACCGAAGAAGCGGTAGAAGTTCGTCTCAGCAAAGACGAGCAGACCCAGCAGCGTCGTACGAACCAGCGCTTGGGCGCAGAAGTCATGAGCCAGCGTATTCGTGAAATGTCAGATAACGATCCGCGCGTTGTGGCGCTGGTCATCCGCCAGTGGATGAATAACGAACATGAGTAATCTTAGCGGCACCGATAAAAGCGTCATTTTACTGATGACCATTGGCGAAGATCGCGCGGCGGAGGTGTTTAAACATCTTTCCACGCGTGAAGTGCAGGCCCTCAGTACGGCGATGGCCAACGTGCGCCAGATTTCCAACAAGCAACTCACCGAGGTGCTGGCCGAGTTTGAACAAGAAGCCGAGCAGTTTGCGGCGCTGAACATTAACGCCAACGAATATCTGCGCTCGGTGCTGGTGAAAGCGCTGGGTGAAGAGCGCGCCTCCAGCCTGCTGGAAGATATTCTGGAAACCCGCGATACCACCAGCGGCATCGAAACGCTCAACTTTATGGAGCCGCAAAGCGCCGCCGACCTTATTCGCGACGAGCATCCGCAGATCATCGCCACGATTCTGGTACACCTCAAACGGGGCCAGGCGGCCGATATTCTGGCGCTGTTCGACGAGCGTTTACGCCACGATGTGATGTTACGTATTGCCACCTTCGGCGGCGTGCAGCCGGCCGCGCTGGCGGAGCTGACCGAAGTGCTGAACGGCCTGCTCGACGGCCAGAACCTGAAGCGCAGCAAAATGGGCGGCGTGAGAACGGCAGCAGAGATTATCAACCTGATGAAAACGCAGCAGGAAGAAGCGGTCATTACCGCCGTGCGCGAATTCGACGGCGAACTGGCACAGAAAATTATCGACGAGATGTTCCTGTTCGAAAACCTGGTGGACGTCGACGACCGCAGTATCCAGCGCCTGCTGCAGGAAGTGGATTCCGAGTCGCTGCTGATCGCCCTGAAAGGTGCCGAACAGCCGCTGCGCGAGAAGTTCCTGCGCAATATGTCGCAACGTGCCGCCGATATTCTGCGCGACGACCTCGCCAACCGTGGTCCGGTACGTCTGTCGCAGGTAGAAAACGAACAGAAAGCGATTCTGCTGATTGTGCGTCGCCTGGCGGAAACCGGCGAGATGGTGATCGGCAGCGGCGAGGATACCTATGTCTAACGACCTGCCGTGGAAAGTCTGGACCCCGGACGACCTCGCGCCACCGATGGCGGCGTTCGTGCTGGCCGATGACAGCAGCCCCTTGCCGACGGACGACACAGAAGAACCACAGCTGTCCGCTGAACAACAGCTTGAACAAAAGCTGGCACAACTGCAGTTGCAGGCGCATGAACAAGGCTATAACGCCGGCCTGGCTGAAGGTCGGCAAAAAGGCCATGAGCAGGGTTATCAGGATGGGTTAGCGCAGGGGCTGGAGCAAGGTCAGACGCAGGCCCGGGCGCAGCATGCGCCGATTCACGCCCGCATGCAGCAACTGGTGAGCGAGTTTCAAAATACGCTGGATGCTCTGGACAGCGTGATTGCCTCGCGCCTGATGCAAATGGCACTGGAAGCCGCACGTCAGGTGATTGGTCAGACGCCGATCGTCGATAACGCCGCGCTGATTAAACAAATCCAACAGCTGCTGCAGCAGGAACCGCTGTTTAGCGGCAAACCCCAACTGCGTGTGCATCCGGACGATCTCCAACGCGTGGAAGAGATGCTCGGCGCCACCCTCAGCCTGCACGGCTGGCGACTGCGCGGCGACCCAACCCTGCATCATGGCGGGTGTAAAGTCTCGGCCGACGAAGGCGATTTGGATGCCAGCGTCGCTACGCGCTGGCAGGAACTCTGCCGTCTGGCCGCACCGGGAGTCGTATAATGACCACCCGTCTGACCCGCTGGCTCACCTCGCTGGATAACTTCGAAGAGAAAATGTCGCTGCTGCCGTCGGTACGACGCTACGGGCGTTTGACCCGCGCCACCGGCCTGGTGCTGGAAGCTACAGGTTTACAGCTGCCGCTGGGCGCCACCTGCGTGATTGAGCGTCAAAACGGCAACGACACTCAGGAAGTCGAAAGCGAAGTGGTCGGTTTTAACGGCCAGCGTCTGTTTTTGATGCCGCTCGAAGAAGTCGAAGGCGTTCTGCCTGGCGCACGTGTTTACGCAAAAAACATTGCCGGTGAAGGCCTGCAAAGTGGCAAGCAGTTGCCGCTGGGCCCCGCCCTGCTTGGTCGCGTGCTCGACGGCAGCGGAAAACCCCTCGACGGTCTGCCTGCGCCCGACACCACGGAAACCGGGGCGTTAATTACACCACCGTTTAACCCGCTACAACGTACCGCCATTGAGCACGTGCTGGATACCGGTGTGCGGCCCATCAATGCGTTGCTAACCGTCGGTCGCGGCCAGCGTATGGGCCTGTTCGCCGGTTCCGGTGTGGGTAAAAGCGTCCTGCTCGGCATGATGGCGCGCTATACCCAAGCCGATGTCATTGTCGTTGGGCTGATTGGCGAACGTGGTCGTGAAGTAAAAGATTTTATCGAAAATATTCTCGGTGCCGACGGTCGCGCACGCTCGGTGGTGATTGCCGCCCCTGCGGACGTCTCCCCATTATTACGTATGCAGGGCGCCGCCTATGCCACGCGTATTGCCGAAGATTTTCGCGATCGCGGGCAGCACGTCCTGCTGATTATGGACTCCCTCACCCGCTACGCGATGGCACAGCGTGAAATCGCGCTGGCTATCGGTGAACCGCCCGCCACCAAAGGCTATCCGCCCTCGGTGTTCGCCAAATTACCGGCGCTGGTGGAACGTGCCGGGAACGGTATTCACGGCGGCGGTTCGGTTACCGCATTTTATACCGTGCTGACCGAGGGCGATGACCAGCAGGATCCGATTGCCGATTCCGCTCGTGCGATCCTCGACGGACACATCGTGCTGTCCCGTCACCTGGCGGAGGCGGGTCATTATCCGGCCATTGATATCGAAGCCTCAATCAGCCGTGCAATGACCTCGCTCATCAGCGAAAAACACTATGCGCGGGTGCGTAATTTTAAACAGCTGCTGTCCAGTTTCCAGCGTAACCGTGATTTAGTCAGCGTGGGTGCATATGCAAAAGGCAGCGACCCGATGCTGGATAAAGCCATCACCTTATGGCCGCAGCTGGAGGCATTTTTACAGCAAGGGATCTTTGAACGGGCCGACTGGGAAGATTCCCTGCAGGCGCTGGATCTGATTTTCCCTGGGGTGTGATTAAGCAGGAGAGCATAGGTCATGGCACAACATGGTGCACTGGCAACACTAAAAGATCTGGCTGAAAAAGAGGTCGATGACGCCGCTATCTTATTAGGCGAAATGCGGCGCGGCTGTCAGCAGGCAGAAGAACAGTTAAAGATGCTGATCGACTACCAGCACGAGTATCGCACCAATCTTAATAGCGATATGGGTCAGGGGATCACCAGTAACCGCTGGATCAACTACCAGCAATTTATTCAGACGCTGGAAAAAGCAATAGACCAGCATCGCCAACAGCTGAATCAGTGGACGCAGAAAGTTGACCTGGCGCTGAGCAGCTGGCGCGATAAAAAACAACGACTGCAGGCCTGGAAAACTCTACAGGACCGACAGACCACGGCGGCTTTACTGGCTGAAAACCGCCTGGATCAGAAAAAAATGGATGAATTTGCTCAGCGCGCAGCTATGAGGAAACCCGAATGATTACGTTACCCCAACTGATTACTACCGACACCGACGTCACCGCAGGGCTTCAATCAGGAAAGGCGGTTGATTCACCCGAGAATTTTTTAGCCCTACTGGCTGGCGCATTAGGCGCGGGCGACGCACAGGGAAAAGATGCCCCGCTGTCGCTGGCCGATCTTCAGGCTGCGGGTGGCAAACTGCAAAAAGGGTTGCTGCAAGCACAGGGCGATAACGGCCAAGCGGCGAAAATTACGGATCTGCTGGCACAAAAAGGCGGGATCACGGACGCGACACTTGCCGACCTGACCGATGCCCAGCAATTGCTGTCGGCACTCACGCCGTCGCTGAAGGTGAATACCCTGACGGCGACAGGCAAAGCCGCGCCACACGATGATAAGACCACCACGCTCAGCGATGAGGATCTGGCGAACCTGAGCGCGCTATTTGCGATGCTGCCGGGCCAGCCCATCACCACGCACGTCGGTGAAACCGCATCCGCCCCGGCAGACTCCACCCTGGCCACACTGTTGCGCGGCAATTCGTCCGGCGGGACGGCGGATAACCGCGTCGAACTAACTTCGGGTGAGGTGAAAAAAGGTAAAGCGGATGGCGCGATGCACGCCGCTGGCGTTGACCAGACACGTAATCCTACTTTAACCCCACTGACGGCGGCGGCAACCGCCCACGCGGAGATGGAAAGCACTCCGTCCCCGGTAAGCGTTGGCGCGGCAATTACGCCACCGGCTGGGGCGCAAACGCACGCGCAGCCGCTCCCTGCAGCCGCACCGGTGCTGAGCGCCCCGCTGGGTAGCCACGAATGGCAGCAATCGCTAAGTCAGCACGTCACGCTGTTCACCCGTCAGGGCCAACAAAGCGCGGAACTGCGCTTACATCCACAGGACCTGGGCCAGGTGCAAATCTCCCTCAAGCTGGATGACAACCAGGCGCAATTGCAAATGGTGTCACCACATAGCCACGTGCGTGCCGCGCTGGAAGCAGCGTTGCCGATGCTGCGGACTCAGCTGGCTGAAAGTGGGATCCAACTGGGGCAAAGCAGCATCAGCAGCGAAAGCTTCGCTGGCCAGCAGCAGTCTTCTGCTCAGCAGCAACAGGCGGGGCGCACTCAGGGACAAGACATTTTTGCCAGCGAAGATGACGCCGCTCTGGCCGCCCCGGCCTCGCTGCAAGCCGCCGCGCGCGGTGACGGCGCAGTAGACATCTTCGCCTAACGCCAGAGGTAGCATGATTATCCGCGTCTTTTCCACGCTTTGTCGGGGACAGGACACGGGATAATCAGCCCATAAGCTGTACCGAAACAGGAAGCCCGTATCTGATGACTGACTCCGCGATTAACAAAAAGAGTAAACGCGCTATTTGGATCCCTCTGCTGGTGTTAATTACCCTCGCCGCCTGCGCAACTGCGGGATATAGCTACTGGCGTATGCAGCAGCAGCCGTCCGCCAGCGTTAGCGCGGAACCGGCCCCACCGCCAGCCCCGGTTTTTTTTGCGCTGGATACATTTACCGTCAATCTGGGTGATGCGGATCGTGTGCTGTATATCGGGGTCACGCTGCGTATGAAAGACGAAGCGACGCGCGCGCGTCTGAGCGAATATCTGCCGGAAGTTCGCAGCCGTCTGCTGCTGCTGTTTTCGCGTCAGAATGCCGCCACGCTCGCCACCGAGCAAGGTAAACAGCAGTTGATCGCCGCCATCAAAGAGACGCTCGCGACTCCGCTCGTTGTCGGGCAGCCGAAACAGGTTGTCACCGACGTTCTTTATACAGCTTTTATTCTGCGGTAAAGACATGGGCGACAGTATTCTTTCTCAGGCTGAAATTGACGCATTGCTTAACGGCGATAGCGACACCAAAGACGAACCTATTTCCGGTATTGCAAACGAAAGCAATATTCGTCCGTACGATCCCAACACCCAACGCCGCGTTGTTCGCGAGCGTTTGCAAGCGCTGGAGATCATCAACGAACGCTTCGCGCGCCAGTTCCGGATGGGATTATTTAACCTGTTGCGCCGTAGCCCGGATATTACCGTGGGCGCGATCCGCATCCAGCCGTATCACGAGTTTGCGCGTAACTTACCGGTACCAACCAACCTGAACTTGATCCACCTGAAACCGCTCCGCGGTACGGGTCTGGTGGTGTTCTCGCCGAGTCTGGTGTTTATCGCCGTCGATAACCTGTTTGGCGGTGATGGACGCTTCCCGACGAAGGTGGAAGGTCGCGAATTTACGCATACCGAGCAGCGCGTGATCAACCGCATGCTGAAGCTGGCGCTGGAAAGCTACAGCGACGCCTGGAAAGCGATCAATCCGCTGGAAGTGGAGTACGTGCGCTCGGAAATGCAGGTGAAATTTACCAATATCACCACCTCACCAAACGACATTGTGGTGAACACGCCGTTCCACGTTGAAATTGGCAACCTGACCGGTGAATTTAACATCTGTCTGCCCTTCAGCATGATTGAACCGTTGCGCGAGCTGCTGGTTAACCCGCCGCTGGAAAACTCGCGCAATGAGGATCAGAACTGGCGTAATAACCTGGTGCGTCAGGTTCAGCATTCAGAGCTGGAGCTGGTGGCGAACTTTGCCGACATTCCGCTGCGTCTGTCGCAGATTTTAAAGCTCAAACCCGGCGATGTGCTGCCGATTGAAAAACCCGACCGCATTATTGCTCATGTGGACGGCGTGCCTGTGCTGACCAGCCAATATGGCACCGTAAACGGTCAGTATGCGTTACGCGTAGAACATTTGATCAACCCGATTTTGAATTCGCTGAATGAGGAACAGCCCAAATGAGTGACATGAATAATCCGTCCGATGAGAACACTGGTGCATTGGACGATCTGTGGGCTGACGCGTTAAATGAGCAAACAACGACTACGGCTAAAAGTTCGGTAGATGCGGTATTCCAGCAGTTAGGCGGCGGGGACGTCAGCGGTACACTGCAGGACATTGACCTGATCATGGACATTCCGGTCAAGCTGACCGTCGAACTGGGCCGCACTCGCATGACCATCAAAGAGCTGTTGCGCCTGACGCAAGGCTCCGTCGTCGCACTGGACGGTCTGGCGGGCGAGCCGCTGGATATTCTGATCAACGGTTACCTGATTGCTCAGGGCGAAGTGGTTGTCGTCGCAGATAAATACGGCGTGCGTATCACTGACATTATTACGCCGTCTGAACGTATGCGCCGCCTGAGCCGTTAATGATGAACACCCAGGCTACCGTCTCTCAGCCCGCCGCCGTTCCCGGCTCACCGCTGGTGCAGGTCAGCGGCGCGCTGCTGGGCATAATCCTGTTGATCCTCGCCGCGGCCTGGGTCATTAAACGCCTGGGTTTTGCATCCAAAGGGGCCGGTACACGCGGACTGAAAGTCACGGCCAGCACCTCATTGGGACCGCGCGA